>NZ_JBHZCN010000003.1:0-168780 GCF_042755465.1 Kitasatospora sp. NPDC059160
CCGAGGAGCAGGCCGGCGCCGCCGGACGCGCCCGGCCGCGCGGCCGCGCGCCGCGCCGCCCGAGCGGGCGCGAGCGGCACGACGAGAAGATCACCGTGTACGTGTCCGCCGAGGAGCTCATGGACCTGGAGCACACCCGGCTGGTGCTGCGCGGCGAGCACGGCCTGGCTGTGGACCGCGGGCGGATCGTCCGGGAGGCGATCGCGGTCGTCCTGGCGGACCTGGAGCAGCGCGGCGAGGCCTCGATCCTGGTCCGGCGGCTGCGCGGCCGTTAGGGCCTGTTGCCCAGGTCTGTTTCCCGGGGCCGTCCGTCGGGCCTGCCCCGGCCGCCGGTGGCGGCGTGCCGCGGGTCCGTGGCGGGCCGGTCGGCGGCGTGTCGCCGGGCCCGTGGCCGGACGGCCGGTGCGGGCGGGTGAAGATGGACCGCCATGCCGAGCACCGTCGAACCAGCCGCCAGCGCCGTGAAGGCCACCGAGGAGGAGCCCCGGGGCGGCTTCCGGGTACGGCTGGACAACTTCGAGGGCCCCTTCGACCTGCTGCTCGGCCTGATCGCCAAGCACAAGCTGGACGTCACCGAGGTGGCCCTGGCCACCGTGACGGACGAGTTCCTGGCGCACATCCGGGCGATGGGCCCGGACTGGGACCTGGACGCGGCGACCGAGTTCCTGGTGGTGGCCGCCACCCTGCTCGACCTCAAGGCCGCCCGGCTGCTGCCGGTGGCCGAGGTCGAGGACGAGGCGGACCTCGCCCTGCTGGAGGCACGTGACCTGCTGTTCGCACGGCTGTTGCAGTACCGGGCGTACAAGCGGGCGGCCGCGCTGTTCGGCGAGCGCTGGGCGGCCGAGCTGCTGCGCCGCCCCCGGGCCGTCGGGCTGGAGCCCCGGCACGCGGAGCTGCTGCCCGAGGTGGTCATCACCGTCGGCGCGGAGCGGCTCGCCCAGCTGGCGGCCAAGGCGATGGAGCCCAAGCCCGAGCCGGTGGTGTACGTGGACCACATCCACGCCCCGCCGGTCAGCGTGCGCGAGCAGGCCGCGCTGGTGGTCGGGCTGCTCACCGAGCTCGGCGAGGCCTCCTTCCAGCAGCTGGTCGCGGACGCGCCGGACACCCTGGTGGTGGTCGCCCGGTTCCTGGCGCTGTTGGAGCTGTACCGGGAGCGGGCGCTGGACTTCGAGCAGCCGGAGGCGCTCGGGGAGCTGCGGGTGCGCTGGGTGGCCGAGGAGGGCCGGGGCCCGGTCGAGGTGACGGACGAGTTCGACCGGCCCGCCGACGGTGCGGAGCGGGCCGAGGAGGAGGACGGGCGGCGATGAGTGGTGGCGAGGGCGTCGGGAAGGGCGTCGGGAGGCCGGTGCGGCGCCCGCTCGGGCTGCCGGGGCAGCCGCGGGCGGAGGAGTGGCTGGAGCCGGCCTTCGAGCTGCTGCCGGAGCCGGTGGCGGCTCCGGTGGCGCAGGCAGCTCAGGAAGCCCCGGTGGCGCCGCCGGGTGCCGCCGCGGAGTCGGGGGACGGCGGGCCCCGGGTGGTGCACCAGAAGTCGGGCCCGCTGACTTCCGGTGCGACGGAGTCGACTGGAACGGAGCCGACCGGAACGGAGCCGACCGGCGCGGAGGCGGTCGGAACGGATCCGTTGGGGCCCGGAGCGGTCGGGCCGGGGCTGCGGGCCGAGCTGGAGGCGATCCTGATGGTCGTCGACGAGCCGGTCGGCGAGGAGCGGCTGGCCGGGGTGCTGGAAAGGTCGCGGGCCGAGGTGGGCGCTGCGCTGCGCGGCCTGGCCGCCGAGTACACCGCCCAGGGGCGCGGCTTCGACCTGCGGCTGGTGGCCGGCGGCTGGCGGTTCTACAGCCGGGAGACCTGCGCAGAGGCGGTCGACCGCTTCCTGCTGGACGGCCAGCAGGCCCGGCTCAGCCAGGCCGCGCTGGAGACCCTGGCGGTGGTCGCCTACCGGCAGCCGGTGTCCAGATCACGGGTTTCCGCCGTCCGCGGTGTGAACTGTGACGGCGTGATGCGTACCCTGGTACAGCGAGGACTGGCGGAAGAGGCCGGATCCGAGCCCGAAACAGGTGCGATCCTGTATCGGACGACGAACTACTTCCTGGAACGGATGGGGCTCCGCGGCTTGGACGAGCTGCCGGAGCTCGCTCCCTTCCTGCCCGAGGTCGACGACGTGGAAGCGGAGTCCCTGGAGGGCACGATGATCGCGGAGGCGGTCTCCGCCGCTGCCGCGCAGGCCGCGGACGGCAGTGGCGAGGCCGATCGGGCAACGCCTGATCGGTAGGGGGAGGTGAGGTCGGCCGAGACGACCGCACATCCCAGACGGAACGACGTACGGACACTTTGATGCGTAGCAGTGGCAACGGCAGGAACGGCAGCGGCGGCGGTAGCGGTCGCGGCGGACAGGGCGGGGGTCGGGGCGGCTCCTACGGCGGCGGCAGCGGCGGCGGTCGCGGCGGTTCGGGCTCGGGCTCGGGTTCGCGCGGCGGTTCGTACGGCGGTGGCTCGTACGGTGGCGGCTCGGGTTCCGGTTCGGGTTCGCGCGGCGGTTCGTACGGCGGTGGCTCGTACGGTGGCGGCTCGGGTTCCGGTTCGGGTTCGCGCGGCGGTTCGTACGGCGGCGGCTCGGGTTCGGGTTCGCGCGGCGGCGGCTCGTACGGCGGCGGTTCGGGTTCGGGTTCGGGCTCGCGCGGCGGTTCCTACGGGCGCGACGGCGGCCGTCGGGACGACCGGCGCGACGACCGGCGTGACGACCGCCGCTTCCCGGACCGCCCGCTGCGGCCCGAGGAGCGCAAGTACGACCGCCCCGAGTTCGGTGGCGGCCCGAACGCCACCCCGGCCCGCGGCGGCTTCACCGGCCGGCGTCCCGGCCCGGCTCCGCGCCCGCGCCGGGAGGGCCAGGGCGCCCCGGGCGACCCGCGCCGCCAGCCGCAGCGCTCGCGCGAGCTCCAGGCCAGGATCGAGGACGCCGTGCTGGCCCGGCACGACAAGCCGGCCGTCAAGCTGCCCAAGACCTTCGGCGAGCCCGAGGGCGAGCGCCTTCAGAAGGTGCTGGCCCGGGCCGGCGTCGGCAGCCGGCGCGCCTGCGAGGAGCTGATCGAGCAGGGGCGGGTCTCGGTCAACGGCAAGCAGGTCACCGAGCAGGGCAAGCGGGTCGACCCGGAGAAGGACGAGATCAAGGTCGACGGCCTGACCGTCGCCACCCAGTCCTACCTGTTCTTCGCGCTCAACAAGCCGGCCGGTGTGGTCTCCACCATGGAGGACCCGGACGGCCGCCAGTGCCTGGGCGACTACGTGACCAACCGGGAGACCCGGCTGTTCCACGTCGGCCGGCTGGACACCGAGACCGAGGGCATCATCCTGCTCACCAACCACGGCGAGCTGGCCCACCGCCTCACCCACCCGAAGTACGGCGTGACCAAGACCTACCTGGCCGCCATCCAGGGCCCGATCCCGCGTGACCTGGGCAAGCAGCTGGCCAAGGGCGTGGAGCTGGAGGACGGCTACGCGCGCGCCGACAGCTTCAAGGTGATCTCCAACGTCGGCAAGAACTACCTGGTCGAGGTGACCCTGCACGAGGGTCGCAAGCACATCGTCCGCCGGATGCTGTCCGAGGTCGGCTTCCCGGTCGAGAAGCTGGTGCGCACCCACTTCGGTCCGATCGCCCTGGGCGACCAGAAGTCGGGCTGGCTGCGCCGCCTGACCAACCCCGAGGTCGGCCAGCTGATGCGCGAGGTCGGCCTGTAGGACCCCGGCCGTACGGCCGTCGTTCGTCGGAGGGTCCCCCGCCCGTGGTGGCGGGGGACCCTCCGACGTGTGTGAGCCGGGACGCAACCGCTGGTCACGGCCTTGTCAGCGCCATGATCCGTGGCCGAGGATGGCCACCGGACCACCGCCCCGCCGCGTGGCGGGACCGCGCCAGTACGGGCGGCCGGAGGGGTGTTCCGGAGCGAGCAGGGGGAGACGGCGTCGTGTCCGATGCAGCACTGGGGCGGTCCGCCGGACACGCGCTCGGCCCGTTGGGACTGGCCGAGCCGGACGGGCAGGTGTACGCGGCACTGGTCGCCAACCCGCAGTCCACGGCGGAGGAGCTGGCCGAGAGCTGCGGCCTGACGCTCCAGCAGGGCGTGCGCGCGCTGGACCGGTTGGCGCAGCAGGGGATGGCCACCCGGGCCCCGGTGGACCGGGAGCGCTACCTGCCGGTCGCCCCGGACGTGGCGATAGGGACCCTGATCGGCCACCGGGAGTCCGAGCTGCGCAGCGCCCGGGCCGAGATGCACCGGCTGATGGACGCCTTCCGGGAGGCCTCGCGGTACACCGACCCGGCGCACTCGGTGGAGGTGCTGACCGGCGGCGAGGCGATCGCCCAGCGGCTGGAGCACATCACCGGGAGCAGCCAGTACCAGGTCCGCGGCTTCGACCGCCCGCCGTACATCCAGGACCCGGTTTCGGCGATGCCGTTGCAGCGGCGGCGGCTGCGGGAGGGCCTGCGGTTCCGGACGATCTACGACCGGGAGGCGGTGGCCTGGCCCGGCCGCCTGGAGCGGAACATCCTGGTCGGCGTCGCGGACGGTGAGGAGGCGCGGGTGCGGCCGACGCTGCCGATGAAGATGATCATCTCGGACGACCGGATGGCGATCATCCCGATCAGCGTCGGCGACAGCGTGCTGGACGCGGCCTACGTGATCCACCCCTCGGCGCTGCTCCAGGCACTGGACACGCTGTTCGAGGCCGAGTGGGAGCGGGCCGTGCAGTTGCAGGCCGCGATCGGCACCGGGGACGCCTCGCCGGAGCCGGACGCCGACCACCGCAAGCTGCTGGGGCTGCTGGCCGCCGGGCTGACCGACGAGTCGATCGCCCGTTCGCTGGGCTGGAGCGCCCGGACCACCCAGCGGCGGTTGCAGGCCCTGATGCGCTCGCTGGGCGCCACCACCCGCTTCCAGGCCGGGATGGCGGCCCGGGAGCGGGGGTGGCTGTGAGGCGGGTCGGCTGTGATCCGGGGTGGCTGTGGGGCGGGTCGGCCGCTCAGCTCCAGGGGCTGAGCGAGGCCCAGTGGCCGTCCGGGCCGCGGTCGACCTTCTCCAGCCCGACCACGGCGGACCGGTTCAGCCGCCCGTAGATGTGCGGGAACAGCACGCCGGGGGTGGCGCCGGGCGGCGGGGCGCCGTGGGCGGCCTCCCACTTGACCATCGGCTCCACCAGTGCCTCCTCGATCAGCAGCACCATCAGCGGGTCCGGGGTGTCGGCGAAGAAGGAGTTGGCCACCGCGAGCGCCGTCCGCTCGTCCGCCGAGCAGTGGATGAACCCGTCGGTGAGCAGCGACGCGGTGGCGTACGGGCGGCCGGGGTCGGACAGCCAGTCGTCCAGGGGGGCGAGATGGAGGATCATGTTCCTTTTGTACCCGCTTTCCGGTCCTGAGCGGTCGTCACGGGGCCTCCGGCGTCACAGCCCGGCCACCTTGGCGGCGGCGGACACCTCGTACACCAGGGTGAGGCTGCGGCGGGCGCCCGGGCCGAGCGGGACGTCCCAGCGGACGATGCCCTCGGCGTCGAAGGCGTCCGGAGCCGGGGAGCACTCCTCCTTGCGCAGCCGCACCTCGACCTCGGCGACCTCGGAGACCGGCACCCGCTCGCGGACCGTGACCAGCTGCTCGTCGTGCTCCTCCGGGCCGGAGAAGCGGGACAGGTGCAGCCGGACGGTCCGGGTGGTGGTCCGGCGGCCGCTCAGGGCGGTGGTGCCGCTGCGCTCCTCGGTCTCGCGGACCACCCGGTAGCCGTCCGTACTGCCGAAGGACAGTTCGGCGTCGGCGCCGGCGGCGGTGAAGCGCAGCTCGCCGCGGCCGGTGAAGCCGCTGCCGCGGACCAGCTCGACCGGGCCGGCCAGCAGCGGGTGCCCGGCCGCGTTGCGGAACCGGACCACCTGGGTGACCAGCGGGGACAGCTCCGGGGCGCAGGCGAACTCGCTGCTCGCCGGGCCGGTGAAGGCGCCCAGCGGGACCCGGTGGGCGCGGCCGTCGGAGGGGACGGTGGCCGGGGCGGGGGCGGGCAGCACCCGGACCTCGCCGCCGTCGTCCAGGCCGGGGACTGCGGCGTCCGGGCCCAGGGTGCTGACCTCCTCCTCGCGCAGCTCGACCTCGACCGTGCGGCGCTCCTCGTCGGTGCGCTCGCGCAGGACCAGCAGGTCCTCGGCGAGCACCGGCGGGTCGGTGGCCAGGGCGGAGCGGGCGGTGGAGAAGGTCAGCCGGGCGCCGGTCCAGTCCTCGCCGGTGCGCTGCCAGACCACCGCCTCCGACTCCAGGCGCAGGCCGTCGGAGTCCAGCGTGGCGCGGTAGGAGGGGCGCCACAGCGCGCAGGGCACCAGGTGGTGGACGGTCAGCTCGGCCGGGCCGGGGTGCTCGGCCTCGACCGTGAGCTCCAGGTGGGCGTGCAGCTCGGCGGGCTCCTCCTCGGCCTCGTCCAGGGCCAGCAGGGCCTGGGAGCGCTCCTCGTCCAGGCGGCGCAGCCTGGAACGGGTCGCGCGCAGCTCCTCGCCGTGGCGCTCGCGCTCGGCGTCCACCCGGTCCAGCTCGCGGGCCCAGCGGGTGCGCTCGATCTCGCCGACGCCGGCGCCCTCGCCGACCTCGCGCAGCAGGTCCGCGGTCAGCTGGGCGAGCAGGGCGAGCCGGGCCTCCAGTCGGGCGCGGGTCCGGTCCGCGAGGCGGTACTCGGCCTCCAGCCCGTGCAGGCGGTGGCGCAGCGCGGAGTCCGCCGGGCCGGGCGGCAGCGGCGCGCGCGGGGACCAGGAGCGCACCAGCCGGGCCTCCAGCACCCGGGTGCCGGGGGTGGCGGACTCGGCGCGCAGGGTGCGGTCCACGGCGAGGGCGGTGAGCGGGCCCAGCCGCAGCCGCTGGACGCCCGCGGTGAGTCGGACGGTCACCGAGCGCTCGACCTGGGCCCGGTCCTCCAGGCAGGTGACGGCGGTGACGGGGAGGGCGGCGGTGACGGGGAGAGAGGGGGGAACGGGGGCGGTGGGAACGGGGAGGGCAGCTGGGAGGGGGAGGGGAACGGTCTCTTCGGTCATCTGGTCAGTTCCTCCGGTTTCCGCCGACGATGGCCTTTCCGGCCGGGATCTTGATCTGGTAGCCGCCGTCCAGCTCGGTGCGGCCACCCGGCGCCAGCTCGACCCGCCAGAGCCGGGTGCCGACCGGGCACTCCGGGGTGGGGACGGCCGGGGCCTGCCAGTCCGCGCGCTCCTCGATCCGGATCTCGGTGTCCGAGGCGACCGGCACGCGCTCGCGGACCTCGACCGTGACGGGGCGGCCAAGGCGGTTCGCCAGGTGGACGTGCACCCGGTGGTCGAGCACGGTGCTGTTGCCCTTCAGCATGCCGGTGGCGGACTCGCGCAGCTCGGTGCGGCGCGCCACCTCGACGCTCTCGGTGACGCCGATGCCCAGGCTCCGGGTGCCGCCCGGGGCGAGGGTCGGCAGGGCGGCGGTGAGCAGGAACTCGTCGTCCACGGTGACCTCGACCGGGCCGGTCAGCACGGCGCGGTCGGTGCGGTTGGCGAGCACCAGGGTCGCGTACACCTTCTCCTCGACGGCCGGGACGGTGACGTACTCGGGGCTGACGGAGAGCGGGATCTCGTCCACCGTGACGGTGTGCCAGGTGCCGTCGGAGGGGACGTCGGCGGGGGCGGCGGCGTCGAAGCGGTGGTCGAAGGAGCCGGCCGAGACGCGGGGCGGGACGGCGTGGCGGGGGAGGGCGAGGCCGGTCAGGCGGATGCCCGGGTGGATCTGCTGCCAGGTTTCGTGTTCGAGCCGGGCCGGGTCGGGGCGCAGGGTGCCGCGCCGGTCGGCGGGGGCGTCGGGGCCGGCCAGCTGGAGGTCGGGGTAGTCGAGCAGGTCGGCCGCCGGGACGAAGCCGGTGTCGGGCGGTGGGGTCGCGCCGCGGCGGCGCGCGGAGCGGAGGGCCTCGGCCGGCGGGGCGCCGCCGAAGGCCTGCGGCATCGGGGCGCCGGCGGGGGCCGGGGCGCCGGGGGCGGGTGGGCCGCCGTAGCCGGCGAAGCCGGGCGCCACGGGGGCGGGGGGTGCGGGGGGCATGGGCACGGGGGCGGGGGCGGAGAACGCCGGGGCGGAGGGCGGCTCCGGGACGCTGAGCATTCCGCCGCCGGACGGGCCGGCGGGCGCCGCCTCGTCCGCGAGGAACTCGGCGCGGGGCCCGTCCGGGCGGGCGCCGCCGCGCCGGGCCGAGAAGCGGCGGCCGGGCCCGGGTGCGCCGGGCGGGACCGGGAGCGGGACCTTGCGGCGGCGAGGGCGGCGGGCGGGGCGGTCGGCCGTGGCCGCGTCGTAGCCAGTGAAGAGGTCGGACAGGCCGGCCGGGGGCTCGCGCCAGCCGGAGGGCGGCGGGGCGGGCTGGCTGCGCCCGATCCGGAGGGAGGCGAGTCGGGGGAGGTCGGTGCGGCGGTCGAGGTCGGCGGTGGACAGGGCGAGCCGGACGCCCGTCCAGTCCTCGCCGGTGTGCTGGGCGACGGCGGCGCGCAGGACCAGCTGGGCGGTGTCGGCACCGGTGCGGTGGCTGAGCCGGTAGGCGGGCACCCAGCGGGCGGTGGGGACGCCGTACTCCAGCTCCAGCTCCAGTTCGATCCGGTCGGGGGCGGTGGTTTCGGAGGCGGTTTCGGGGGCGTTGGCGTCGGGGGTGCCGGTGGTGAGGGTGAGCAGGACGGTTCTGGTGGTGCCGACCGGCTCGGTGCGGTCGGCGGTGGACGCGCGGTCCAGCCGGTCGGCGGCCAACTGGCGCTCGTGGTCCGCGAGTTCGATCTCCCGGGTGAGCTGCTCGGAGCGCTCCTGGAGCCGGGCCAGCCGTTCGTCGACGAAGTCGGCGAGCTCCAGCCAGGCGTCCGCCGGGGTGCGGCGCAGCGGCTCGTCGGGGCGGCGCTGGGGCGGGACGGCGCGCAGCGCGGCGGTCTCGGCGATCGCGGCCAGGACCAGCCGGTGGCGCTCGTTCAGGGCGCCCTGGTGTTCCATGGCCTCGTCCAACTCGCGCTGCATCTGCGGGAGTTCATCGGGCTCGTGGAGCTCGGCGAGCGTTTCGAGGCGGGCCTCGACCACCGTGGTGCCGGCCGGTCCGGACAGCACCCGGGCGCGCAGCGAATCGGCGCGCAGCGAGTCGGGCAGGCCGGTCAGCCGCAGCCGTCCGTCCGGGGGGAGGGGGACGGTGGCCCGGCGCCGGCACACCGCGCCCTCGGCGTACACCACGACGGAGTCGAGGGCCGACGGGTGGGCCGGTACGGCCGGCCGTTTCGACGGCCCGGTGTGGCTGCTGTGTCGATCGTCCATGCGCATCCCCTTCGTTCGCGTCCGGTGGTCCCGAGGCCCGGGAGTCCCGTGGCCCGGTGGTCCCGTGGACCGGTGTGCCGCGGCTCGCCCCGCCTGTCCCCCGGGCGGCCAGTCTGCCCCGCCGGGGGCCGGGCGTCGCCGGATTTCCCGGGGCACGGCGTGTGCACTGGGTGGGACGGGGCGCGGGGCGCGGTGGTTGCCGGGTGGGTGGCGGTTGCCGGGGCGTGGCGGTCAGCGGGGGCGTTGGTTGCCGGGGCGTGACGGTTGGCGGGGTCGGGGGTCGGCGGGGGGCGTCGGGTGGGAGGATGGGGCGCGGGCGCGCCCGGTCGGCTCCGGTACTTCGTCGCGCCCTCCGGCACCCGCTGAGCACCGCCCGTTCGTCGAGCACCGCCCGTGTGAACCGTCCCGTCGAGAAACCGTGATCGAGGAGAGCCACCCGCCATGCGCACTGCCGTCGTCGTCGGCACCGGACTGATCGGCACCTCCGCAGCCCTGGCCCTGGCCGCACGCGGGCTGACCGTCCATCTGGAGGACGCGGACCCGGACGCCGCCCGCACCGCCGAGTCGCTCGGCGCCGGCATCACCGAACCGGCCGAGGGCCCGGTCGACCTGGCGATCATCGCCGTCCCGCCGGCCCTGGTCGGCAAGGTCCTCGCGGACTGCCAGCGCCGCAACCTGGCGCACTGGTACACCGACGTGGCCAGCGTGAAGTCCGGCCCGGGCAGCGAGATCGCCACGCTGGGCCTGGACACCGTCCACTACATCGGCAGCCACCCGATGGCCGGCCGCGAGCGCTCCGGCCCGCTGGCCGCCCGCGCCGACCTGTTCGAGGGCCGCCCCTGGGTGCTCACCCCGACCGCCGACACCGACACCGACACGCTCAACGCCGCGCTGGAGCTGGTCGCGCTGTGCGGCGCGGTGCCGATCGTGATGGACGCCGAGGCCCACGACCGGGCCGTGGCCCTGGTCTCGCACGCCCCGCAGCTGGTCTCCTCGCTGGTCGCGGCCCGGCTGGAGCACGCCGACGAGACGGCCATAAGGCTCTCCGGCCAGGGCGTGCGCGACGTGACCCGGATCGCCGCCTCGAACCCCGGGATGTGGGTCGACATCCTGTCGGCCAACGCGGGCGCGGTCGCCGACGTGCTCGCCGAGGTCGCCAACGACCTCGGCGAGACCGTCACCGCGCTGCGTGCCCTGGAGGCCGAGGAGGAGGGTATGCGCCGCTCCGGTGCCGAGGGCATCGAGGCGGTCATGCGGCGCGGCAACACCGGCCAGGCCCGCATCCCCGGCAAGCACGGCGCCCCGCCCACCCGGTACGAGACCGTCGCGGTCGTCCTCGGCGACCAGCCGGGCGAGCTGGGCCGGCTGTTCGGGGAGGTCGGCGAGGCCGGGGTCAACATCGAGGACGTCCTGATCGAGCACTCGGACGGGCAGCAGGTCGGCTTCGTCCAGCTGTCGGTGGCGCCGACGGCGGTCAAGCGGCTCACGGCGGCGCTGCGCGCGAGCGGGTGGAGCGTCCGGGACTGACGCTCCCGGGCGGTGTCCGGGTGGGGCGGTGTCCGGGCGGGGCGCTGTTCGGGTCGGGGCCGTGTCCGGGGCCTGGTGGTTCGGGTCGGGGTGGTACGGGGGAGCGGGCGGGGAGGGGGAGTGGGCGTGATCATCGAGTTGCCGCTGGGGGAGACCCGGCACGGGTTCGCGGGCGAGCCGGTGGACCTCGGGAACGAGCGCTTCCTGCGGGCGGTGGTGGGCGGGGACTTCCTGGTCCGTCACCGCAGCGTGGCGGCGATGGTCGAGCGGCCCCGGCCGCAGCCGGTCCGGCCGGAGTTCTCCGCACCGGAGCCCGGCGAGCCCGAGCCGACCTGGAGCCTGCTGCTGCGCGCCGCCCACACGGCCTTCGCCGACCACCTGCCGCTGAGCCTGTCGCCGGACGTGCTCTGGTACGCGGTGGTGCACGAGGTCGCGGTGCACGTACGGATGTACCCGCCGCGCTACCGGGCGCTGTTCGGCGCGGCGGACCGCTCGCGGGCGCTCGTGGTGCGGGACGACTCGCTGCTGGGCGGGGGCGCCGACTGGGCCCGGTCGGTCCGGCTGGTCCGGGAGCCCCTGGTGGCGGCCCTCGGCGCGGAGGTGGTCGAGCTGTTCCGGCCGGCCTTCTCCACCACCACGCCGGACGACGAGGCCTCGGCCCTGGTCGCGCTGATGGACGTGGTCAGCCCCTACTACGACTTCCGCTGGGAGACCCGCTGCGGCATCCCGCGGATCCGGCTGGAGGGCACCGCCGGGGACTGGGCGCTGCTCGCAGGCCGGGTGGACGCGCTGGCGGAGCGCTTCGACTGGCTGGTGCCGTGGTTCGACGGGCTGCGCCCGGTGCTGGCGCAGATCGCCGCGACGGCGGCGGGCGGCCCGGTGGACGAGGGCTTCTGGCGTTCGCTGTACAAGTGGGAGTCGGTGTCCGGCGGCCCGCTGGTGACCGGCTGGCTCACCGCCTTCTTCGCCCACACCCAGACCCCGGACGGGCCCCGGCTGCGGCAGACCTTCTGCTGGCGCGAGGCCGCGGGCACCTCGTACCACCGGGACGCCTTCGCGGTGAACGACTTCCCCTCGCACCTGTCCACGGTGCCGTTCGTCTGGGACCTCCTGGGCGTCGAGCGGTCCATGGTGCTGGTCGGCGGGGTGCTCGGGATCGAGCGGGACGGGGAGTTCCTGCGGCCCCGGCTGGGGCACGCGGTGCTGGAGACGGGGGAGTCGCGATGATCGTGGACGTTCCGCTCGGTGAGGGCCAAGTACCGGGCGATGTGGGGGAGTTGACGGAGGCCGGGAACGACGGGTTCCTGGCGGCGGTGGTCGGCGGGGAGTTCGAGCTGCTGCACCGCAGCACCGGGACGCTGCTGGCCAGTCCGGAGGAGCGGCGGCCCGAGGGCGAGCCCGAGCCGACCTGGAGCCTGCTGCTGCGCGCCGCCCATACCGCCTTCGCGGAGCACCTGCCGCTGAGCCTGTCGCCGGACGTGCTCTGGTACGCGGTGGTGCACGAGATCGCGCTGCACGTACGGCTGAACGCTCAGCAGTACGAGGGGCTGTTCAGCGCCACCCCCGGTGAGAAGCGGACCATCGAAGTCAGGGACGACAGCCTGCTGGGCGCCGACGCGGACTGGGCGCGGTCGATCAGGCTGGTCCGGGGGCCGCTGGCGAAGGAGATCGGGCCCGAGCTGGTGGAGCTGTTCCAGCCGACCTTCTCGACCACCACGCCGGACGACGTCTCCGCGGTGCTGGTCGCGCTGATGGACGTGGTCAGCCCGTACTACGAATTCCGCTGGCTCACGCTGTGCGGCATCCCGCGGATCCGGCTGGAAGGCACGGCCGAGGACTGGGCGCTGCTGGCGGCGAGGGCCGGGGAGCTGGCGGAGTGGTTCGGGTCGCCCGAGGCGCTCGGGCCCTGGTT
The DNA here is from genome assembly GCF_042755465.1 of Kitasatospora sp. NPDC059160. Classification (NCBI taxonomy): domain Bacteria; kingdom Bacillati; phylum Actinomycetota; class Actinomycetes; order Kitasatosporales; family Streptomycetaceae; genus Kitasatospora; species Kitasatospora sp. NPDC059160. The sequence continues at coordinate 12,738 of NZ_JBHZCN010000003.1, forward strand.
CGCGGGGCTGCGGCCGGTGCTGGCGGAGATCGCGGCGACGGCGGCCGGCGGGCCGGCGGACGAGGGGTTCTGGCGTTCGCTGTACAAGTGGGAGTCGGAGTCCGGCGGGGACTTCGTCTCCGGCTGGATCACCGTCTTTTTCGCCCACACCCAGACACTCTCGGGGCCCGAGCCGCGTACGGACTTCCGCTGGCGGGACGGGCGGGGGCGGTTCCGGGAGAACGCCTTCCCCTCGCACGTGTCGAAGGTGCCGTTCCAGTGGGAGACCCCGGCCGGGATCCGGAAGATGGCCTTCCTCGGCGGGGTGCTCGGCATCGAGCGGGACGGCGAGTACGTACGGCCCCGGCTCGGGAACGCCGTGCTGGAGGTGCAGCGGGAGCCCGTCGACCCGGCGAACGAGCAGGCGGCGCTGGCGGCGGCGCAGCTGCCGCCGGGGTGGACGGTCGAGCGGGTGCGGGAGGTCAGCGGGTCCCCGTGGGCCAAGCTGGTGAGGGCGGACGGCGTCACCGTCGAGAGACGGGAGGGCGGGCCCGTGGGTGCGGTCGCACTCATCCGCTTCAGCCACTTCTGCTTGGTCCGGTGCGCGGGCGACGACGATTGGTACGCCGCCTTGCCGCTGCCGGACGGCACGGTGCAGTTGGGGAGGTCGCGCGGGCCGGATCTGGCGGGTGCGTTGGCGGGGGCGGAGTACTGGTGATCGGCCCGGGACGGGGTCCGGCCGCGGTCCATTAACCTTGAGGGAGACAATCCCCGGCCGTCCGCCCCCACAGGCGTCCGGCTCCCGTGTTCTCAGCATGCTCAGAGAGAGGTTCGCCCCGTGGACACTGCCGACCGAGCGCACGCCCCGGTCGTCGTCGCCATCGACGGACCCTCCGGCTCCGGCAAGTCGACCGTCTCGCGGGCGGTCGCCGCCCGGCTGGGCCTGAGCTTCCTGGACACCGGCGCCATGTACCGGGCGATGACCTGGTGGATGCAGGCCAACGACGTGGACGTCGACGACCCGGAGGCGGTGGCCGTCGCGTGCGGCAAGCCCGTCATCGTGTCCGGTACGGACGCCGACGGGCCGACCATCACGGTGGACGGTCAGGACGTCTCCGGCCCGATCCGGGGCCCCGAGGTGACGGCGCAGGTCAGCGCGGTCGCCGCGGTGCCGGCCGTGCGGGCCCGGCTGGTGGAGCTGCAGCGCGGCTGCGCCGAGGTCGCCGAGCGCGGCATCGTCGCCGAGGGCCGGGACATGGGGACCGTGGTGTTCCCGCAGGCCACCGTCAAGGTGTTCCTGACCGCCTCCGAGTCGGCCCGGGCCGCGCGCCGGGCGGCCGAGCTGCGGGCCAAGGGCGTGGACGAGGCGACCATCACCGCGATGGCCGCCGACCTCGCGCGCCGCGACGCGGCCGACTCCTCCCGGGAGACGGCGCCGCTGACCCAGGCCGCGGACGCGGTGCTGGTGGACACCAGCGAGCTCACCCTGGAGCAGGTGATCGGCCGGATCACCGCCCTGGTGGAGGAGCGGGCCGGGCTGTCGTCGGTCTGACCGGCTGGCCTTCCGGTCCGGCCGGCCGACCATTTCGGTCTGACCAGCTGACCATTTTTGATCGTATCGGCCGACCGGCCGATCATTGAACGAACCGCGGGCCGTCAGGCGCCGCGGACGAAACCATCGCGCTGCCCCAGCGGGGCAGGTACGCACGGCACGCCCCTGGGAAGGGCCGGGCCGGGAAACGGAACAGACGAACATGACCGCAGAGCACTCCGCCGGCCCCGGCGAGCTGGATGCCGCCGACTACGCCGAGTACATGGCCCTGGCCGCCGAAGAGGGCTTCGACCTCGACGGCTTCGACGGCGTGGACGGCGCCGAGCTCGTCCGGCTGCCGGTGCTGGCCGTCGTCGGCCGCCCGAACGTCGGCAAGTCGACCCTGGTGAACCGCATCATCGGCCGCCGCGAGGCCGTCGTCGAGGACAAGCCGGGCGTCACCCGTGACCGGGTCACCTACGAGGCCAGCTGGAACGGCCGCCGCTTCAAGGTCGTCGACACCGGCGGCTGGGAGATCGACGTCCTCGGCATCGACGCCATGGTCGCCGCGCAGGCCGAGCTGGGCATCGAGCAGGCCGACGCGGTCCTGTTCGTCGTGGACGCCACCGTCGGCGCCACCGACACCGACGAGGCCCTGATCAAGCTCATCCGCCGGGCCGGCAAGCCGACCGTCCTGTGCGCCAACAAGGTCGACGGCCCGTCCACCGAGGCCGAGGCGGCCTACCTGTGGTCGCTGGGCCTGGGCGAGCCCTTCCCGGTCTCCGCCCTGCACGGCCGCGGCTCCGGTGACCTGCTGGACGCCGTCATGGACGCGCTGCCCGAGGCCCCGGCGCAGACCTTCGGCGACGCCGCCCCCGGCGGCCCGCGCCGGATCGCGCTGATCGGCCGGCCCAACGTCGGCAAGTCCAGCCTGCTGAACAAGGTCGCCGGCGAGGAGCGGGTGGTCGTCAACGAGCTGGCCGGCACCACCCGTGACCCGGTCGACGAGATGATCGAACTCGGCGGCAAGACCTGGAAGTTCGTGGACACCGCCGGTATCCGCCGCCGGGTCCACCTGACCGCCGGCGCCGACTTCTACGCCTCGCTGCGCACCTCCGCCGCGCTGGAGAAGGCCGAGGTCGCGGTCGTCCTGATCGACGCCAGCGAGACCCTGGCCGAGCAGGACACCCGGATCATCTCGATGGCCGTCGAGGCCGGGCGTGCCGTCGTCGTCGCCTACAACAAGTGGGACCAGCTCGACGAGGAGCGCCGCTACTACCTGGAGCGCGAGATCGAGCGCGACCTCGTCCAGGTGCAGTGGGCCCCGCGGGTCAACGTCTCGGCCAAGACCGGCCGGCACATGGAGAAGCTCGTCCCGGCGATCGAGACCGCGCTGGACGGCTGGGAGACCCGCATCACCACCGCGCGCCTGAACGCCTTCCTCGGCGAGCTGGTCGCCGCCCACCCGCACCCGATCCGCGGCGGCAAGCAGCCGCGCATCCTGTTCGGCACCCAGGCGGGCATCCGTCCGCCGCGCTTCGTGCTGTTCGCCTCGGGCTTCCTGGAGGCGGGGTACCGGCGCTTCATCGAGCGTCGTCTGCGGGAGGAGTTCGGCTTCGTCGGGACGCCGATCTCGATCTCGGTGCGGGTGCGGGAGAAGCGCAACAACAAGAAGAAGTAGGTCGCAGCTGTAGCTGTACGAGCTGGAGGGCTCCGTCACCGGTGGTGGCGGGGCCCTCGGGCGTTTCCGCTGCCGGTGGTGTGCGCCGACCGACGGTTCGGCTGCTTGCTCAGGCCGCGGTCGGGGACGGGCGGGGGCCGGTCGGGGACGGGCGGGGGCCGGGCGGGGGTCGCCCGTCAGTGGTGGTCGCCGGTGCGGCCAGGGGGGAGCGAAAGCATCTGGCGGTGGCGGCCGCCGGTCGGGGCGGGGGCCGTGGCGAGGCCGGTGGCCGTGCCCAGCAGCGGGGACGGGGCCGGCGGCGGGGCGGGCACGGTGTGCTGGACCGCGCCGAGGTAGCCGGCGGCGACCCAGCCCTGGCCGTTGGTGAACTGGGGAGCCGGGGGGCCGGCCTGGCCGTGGCCGTCGCTGGTGGCGGCGGTGGCGGCCATGGCGGCCATGGGCTCGGGGTGGGGGGTCGGCTGGTGCTGGGGGTGGTGCTGGTGCTGGTGCTGGGGGTGGACGTGCGCGTGGTGCTGGGGGGCGTGGTGCTGGGGGGCGTGGTGCTGGGTGTGCGCGTGGTGCTGGGGGATGTGGTGCTGGGTGGGGGTGTGGTGCGACTGCGTCGGCATGAACTGGGGGAGGCCGGAGGGCTGGCCCGCGTAGGTGTGGAAGGCCTGCTGCTGCGCCGACGGGTACGGGCGCTGCTCGCCGAGCAGCGGGTGGCCGTCGCGGACCGCGAAGCCGGTGAACCTCAGATCCTCCTCGCCCGAGCGGTCGCCGGGCAGGGCGCGGAACAGCCGTCGGTACTCGGAGTACAGCTCGTCGTAGATCGGGGTCGTCGAGTGCGGGTGCTCCGCGTCGTACGACGGGCGCATGCCCGGGATCGAGCGGGGGGCGGTGGCCGACCGTCCGGCGGGTGCGGAGACGTCGTAGCTGTACACGTAGGGGCCAACGAGTGAGAGGCGGCGGGGATGCGGGGGCGTTCGGCGTACCGGGGGGAGGGGCGGGCTCGCCGGGTGCTGCGGACGTGCCGTGCCTGCCGGGTGCGGCGGAAGGGCGGCGGGCCGTCCGCCCTTCCGCCGCACCCGGTGGGCCGGAGCGGCGGGATCAGGTGCCGGCGAGCGGGAGGGAGGCGGCGACCACCTGGCCCAGCGCGACCGCCCGCTCCAGCGCCTGGCGCAGCAGGTCCTCGCGGGGCTGGCGGCCGACCATCCCGGCCGGGACGGCGTACATGGTCACCTCGGAGAGCTGGCTGGCGGCCATCCGCCAGGCGTCGGTGACCTGGAGCGGCTGGTGGGCCTGCCACCAGCCGGTGCTGCCGCCGGCCGCGGCGGGCTGGAGGATCGCGTGCAGCTTGCCCATGGCGACCAGGACCGACCAGCCGGGCAGCTGCTCCGGGGTCTCGTCGAGGTCGGTGACCGGCTGGAAGCCCGCGTCCTGGAGCAGGTCGAGGAACTCGTCCTCGCCGGTGGTGCTGCCGGGCCGGCCGACCGGGCCGGTGGGCTCGACCACGAGGGAGGCGTGGCCGACCTTGCCGTGCAGGACGAGCCCGCAGGTGATGCCGAGGATGGCGGCCTGGCCGGGGGCGGGCGGCTGGGGGGCGGCCGGCGCGGGGAGGGCGAGGTCCGGGGAGGGCGCGGTGAGGTCCGGGGCCGGGACGGTGAGGCCGGGCGCGGCGGGCTGCGACTGGTTGATGCTGCGGACGGCGCCGACCAGCTGCTCCTCGGCGACCGGCACCACCTGGGAGGGGATGCACCGGGCGTGGGCGAAGGCCAGGACCGCCGTCTCGTCGCCGACGAACAGCACGGTGCTGGTGGGCTCCACGTGGGTGTCGCCGGGGGTGCGGCAGGAGGTGCATTCGTAGCTGTCGGGGGCGCGGTCGCCGCCGAGCAGGCGGTCGGCCTCGTCGTCGCCGATCTCGGACCGGACCTCGTCGCTGACGTCGAGCATGCGCGGCACGGGTTCTCCTCGGATGGGTGCGGGTGGGTCAAGGGCGGGCACGGGGGCGGGCCCGGGGCGGGGCACGGGGCGGGCATGGGGCGGGGCATGGGGAGGTCGCCATGCCCAACGGGCCCTTGTGTCAGGCGTCACGGGTGCCCGGTGAGGCTGACGGGAATTGCCCCGGATCCGACCGCGCCGCGTGTTCTCGTGGTCGCAATCTGTCGATGTCGGTGCCAGGACTGCCGGAATGAAACGGTGAGGTGAGTCACGCCGACTTGATGTTTGATCTAGGAATCGATGGCCAAAGCGGACATTTCGGGCAAGAATGTGTGGCCATTACCGCCGGTAACCCTTTGCTGAGCTGGGAAGACCGGTGGTGTTTTGGTTTCCCCGCCGACCGACCCCTAGCTTTCTTGGCGGCGCAACGAGCGCCACCCGGGTTCACCCCCGACGCACCGCTCCCCGGCTCCGGCCGGGCGCGGCAGGTGCCCGCCGACGCGATCGCTCGAACAGGTCGCCGGCGAGCGGCTGGGTGGCCAGGGCGGCAGAGGCACGTCCGACACGTGCACGGCCGTCCGACGGACGCGGCAAGCGAAACGCGACCCTCCCCAGGGTCTGGTTCCGCATGCCCGCCCGGGGCTGTCGAGAGGAACCCCATGACCTTCCGTAACGAGAACGCCGCTGCCACCACCACCGCCGCCACCAAGCGCAACCGCGTTCGGATGGCCGTCGTGGCGGGCGCCGCTGTCGCGGCCCTGCCGGTGGCCGGCCTCGTCACGGCCACCTCGGCCTCCGCCGCCCCCGTCTCCACCTGGGACTCCGTCGCCCAGTGCGAGAGCGGCGGCAACTGGGCCATCAACACCGGCAACGGTTTCTACGGCGGTCTGCAGTTCACCTCCAGCACCTGGGCCGCCTTCGGCGGCACCGCCTACGCCGCGCAGGCCAACCAGGCCACCAAGGCGCAGCAGATCTCCGTCGCCGAGAAGGTCCTCGCCTCGCAGGGCCCCGGCGCCTGGCCGGTGTGCTCCGTCAAGGCGGGCCTCACCAAGGGCGGCGCCCCGGCCGCCGTCGACACCTCGGCCGGCACCTCCGCCGCCAAGCCGGCGCAGACCCCCGCGCCGAAGACGGCCACCCCGAAGGCCGCAGCCGCGCCGAAGGCCGACGTGGCCCCGAAGGCCGCCGCGCCCAAGGCCGACGCCGCGCCGAAGACCGACGCCCCGTCGAAGAAGGACGCCGCGAAGTCCTCGAACGGTGCCAAGTCCTGGAACACCTCCAACGACGCCAAGCCGGCCAAGGGCAACTACACCGTCAAGTCCGGTGACACCCTGAGCTCTATCGCCGCCGCGCAGGGCCTGGACTGGCACGACCTGTACAAGAACAACGCCAAGGTCGTCGGTGGCAACCCCGACCTGATCTTCCCGGGTCAGACCCTGAGCATCTGAGGCTCTGAAGCATGCTGAGCTGACCTCTGGTCGCCTCCGGTCGTCTCTGGGTGCTCGGTTGTTCGTCACGGCCGCTCCTCCGCCACGCGGGGGAGCGGCCGTCGGCGTTCCCGGCGTGGCGGGGTGGGGTGAGGTCCGGGCTCCCTAGGGTCGGCTGCTGTGCCGCATTCGTCTGACGTGTCGTGCGGGGGTGCCGTGTCGTGCGGGGTCGAGGTCCGGTGCGGGTGCGGGTGCGGGTGCGGACGGGGGCCGGGGCCGGGGCAGGGGTGGCCGGGGCGGTGTGATGGTCGGACAGCCCGGGCCGTGATCCGGGCGGGCGCCGCCGTGGCGGTGGTGCTGGCCGTGGTCGCGGGCGACGTACGGGCCGGTGCGGCGACGCGGGTCGCGGACCTCGTCTGGGACGAGCTCGCCGACTGCGAGAGCGGCGGCGACTGGCACGCGGACACCGGCAACGGCTTCTACGGAGGTCTGCAGATCCGGCCGACCACCTGGGCGGAGGCGGGCGGGCTGCGCCTCGCCGACCGGCCCGACCACGGGAGCCGGCGGGAGCAGACCACCGTCGGGGAGGAGATCCTGCGGCAGCAGGGGTGGGAGGCGTGGCCGACCTGTGCGCGGGAGCTGGGGATGATCGGGCCTGGGCCGGGGGCGGGTCCGACATCGGGGCCGGGGCCGGGGCCGGGGTCGACATCGGAGCCGGAGCCGGAGCCGTAGTCGGAGTCCGGTGGCGGGGGAGCGGCTCGTGCCGGGGTGGGGGCTGCGGGAGGATGGTGGGGTGATCCAGGGTGAGCTGTTCGGGGAGCCGTCCGGCGAGCAGGCCGTCCGGGAGCGGTCCGAACCGGCTCCCGGCGCCGTGCTGCTGCCCGGCTGGCTGGACCGTGCCGCGCAGCAGCGGCTGGTCGCCGCCTGTCGGGAGTGGGCCCGCCCGCCGGCCGGGCTGCACAGCGTGCGGATGCCCACCGGCGGGCTCATGTCGGTGCGGATGGTGAGCCTCGGCTGGCACTGGTACCCCTACGGGTACGCGCGGACCGCCGAGGACGGCACCCCCGTCAAGCCGTTCCCGCCCCTGCTGGGGGACCTCGCCCGGCGGGCGGTGGCGGACGCGTACGGCGGAGCGGTCGGCGGGATCGCGGGCGCGGCGGACTACGAGCCCGACACCGCGATCGTCAACCACTACCCCCACGGCGCGAAGATGGGCCTCCACCAGGACCGCGACGAGCGCGCGGACGCGCCGGTGGTCTCGCTCTCGCTCGGCGACACCTGTGTCTTCCGGCTCGGCAACACGGAGACCCGGACCAGGCCGTGGACGGACCTGGAGCTGCGCAGCGGGGACCTGCTGGTGTTCGGCGGGCCGGCCCGGTTCGCGTACCACGGGGTGGTGCGGACGCTGCCGGGGACGGCGGATCCGGGCTCGGGGCTGGAGCTGGCCGGGCGGCTGAACATCACGGTGCGGCAGTCGGGGCTGGCGACGTAGCCCGGGCGGTTCGCTTACTCGTTCGAGTGAATCGGTGGGTGGGGGTCGGTGAGCGGGAATGCCCCGGGTCGCCGGACAATTCGAGTGAGCTGGAGAACCGAACACCATTACGAGAGGGAGCGCGCGCATGGGTACCCCCGTCGACGACCTCGTCGATCTGCTCGACCTGGAGCAGATCGAACTGAACATCTTCCGCGGGCGCAGCCCCGAGGAGGCCCTGCAGCGCACCTTCGGCGGTCAGGTCGCCGGGCAGGCACTGGTCGCGGCGGGGCGCACGATCGACGACGCGCGCCCCGTCCACTCGCTGCACGCGTACTTCCTGCGCCCCGGGGTGCCCGGCGTGCCGATCGTGTACCAGGTCGACCGGATCCGCGACGGCCGCTCGTTCAGCACCCGCCGGGTGCTCGCCATCCAGGGCGGCCGGTCGATCTTCTCGCTCACCGCCGACTTCCACAGACCGGAGGAGGGCAGCATCGAGCACCAGTACCCGATGCCGGAGGTCCCGGCCCCCGAAGGCCTGCCCAGCGCCCTGGACGAGGTCGGCTCCCGGCTCGGCGAGCTCCCCCCGTTCATCAGCCGTCGCCAGCCCTTCGACATCCGCTACGTCGAGCGGCTGCGCTGGAACAAGGAGGACCTGGTCGACGTCGAGGCGCGCAGCGGTGTGTGGCTGCGCACCAACGGCCCGCTGCCGGACGATCCGCTGATCCACGTCTGCGCCCTCACCTACGCCAGCGACATGACGCTGCTGGACGCCGTCCGAGCCCCCGTCGAGCCGCTCTGGGGCACCCGGCACTTCGACATGGCCTCGCTCGACCACGCGATGTGGTTCCACCGGCCGTTCCGGACCGACGACTGGCTGCTCTACCAGCAGGAGTCCCCGATCGCCCACGGCGCGCGCGGCCTGGCCCGCGGGCAGATCTACGACCGGAGCGGGCAGCTGGTGGTGTCGGTGGTGCAGGAGGGGCTGTTCCGGCCGTTGAAGGGCTGACCGCTGGTGGTGGTGGCGCTCGTCGTGGCGGTGGCGCTTGTCGTGGCGGTGGTGGTGACGGTCGTCGGAGGAGCGGGCTCCCGGCCGCCCTCTGTTGCCGCGGCATTGCAGTCTCCTTACGGGTCCGGCGGCTTGCCGTAAGCCGGGAATGATCCGCACCGGCGGGCGGTGTTGTGCAGGATGACCGATACGGACGGCCCGAACAGCGGGCCGTCCGCGGACCGGACCGGGAGGGTTGACCGATGACGGCGACGGCCGCGGAGGACTGGAAGCACTGGAGTGACGGGCGGGCGGCGTCGGTGAGCGCGCTGCACGGACAGCTCGCACTCACCGGCACGCACTGGCTGGAGCCCGAGCCGGCCGAGGTCCCGGGCCTGCCCGGCCTCTGGTGGGCCGACACCGAGGGCGTCCGGGTACGGGCCGCCGCCGGCGACGGCATCACCGTCGACGGCGCCGACGGGCCGATCGACGGCGAGGTACTGCTCCGCCCGGACACCGACCCGGCCGCCGGCACCGCCACCCTGGGCGACCTGCTGCTCGTCCCGATCGAGCGGGAGGGCGAGCTCGCCCTGCGGGTCTTCGACCCGGCCGCGCCGACCCGCACCGGCTTCGCGGGCATCGCCGCCTACCCGTACGCGCCCGAGTGGGCCGTCCCCGCCGTCTACACCCCGTTCGAGGAGGAGGGGCAGTCGGTGCTCGTCCCGAACGCGGACGGCAAGGACCGGCCGCTTGCGGTCACCGGGCGGATCGAGTTCACCGTCGCCGGCGAGCACCGCACCCTGACCGTCGGCCGCTCGGGCCACAACCTCACCGGCGTCATCGCCGACGCCACCAGCGGCATCGACACCTACCGCTTCCGCTTCATCACCCTGCCGGCGCCGGACGACGAGGGCCGGACGGTCCTCGACCTCAACCGGGCCTACCTGCCGCCCTGCGCCTTCGCCGACCACTTCATCTGCCCGTTCCCGCCGCCGGGCAACCGGCTGGACTTCGCCGTGGAGGCGGGGGAGAAGCAGGTGCTCACCAGGTAGTGCGGGCGGGCGTACAGGGGCCCCGGTGTCGGCTGCGGTGGAGGCCGGGGCAACCATGGACTGTTGTGACCGCCAACCAACCCCCTGATACCCCGACCGCCGCCGCCCCTGCCGCCGACGCCGTTCCTGCCGACGCCGCTCCTGCTGCCACGGCTGCTCCTGCCACCACCGCTGCTCCGGCCGTACCGGTGCAGGTGCCCTGGTACCGACGGGCCTTCGCCGACCTCAGCCCCCTGCGCGAGAACGCCGACTACCGCCGGGTCTGGTCCGGGCAGGCCGTGTCCTCCATAGGCCAGCAGATGACCGCGGTGGCCGTCTCCGTCCAGGTCTACGACCTGACCGGCTCCGCCTTCGCCACCGGCCTGGTGGGCCTGTTCTCGCTCGTCCCGCTGGTCGCCTTCGGCCTGTACGGCGGCGCGATCGCCGACACCGTCGACCGCCGCAAGCTGGGCCTGATCGGCTCGGCCGGCCTGGCCGTGGTCTCCGCCCTGCTCGCCGCCCAGGCCCTGGCGGGCTTCCATCTGGTGGCTTTCCTCTACGCCGCCGTCGCCCTCCAGGCCGGGTTCTTCGCGATCAGCTCGCCCGCCCGCTCGGCGATGATCCCCCGGCTCGTCCCCGCCCACCAGCTCCCGGCCGCGAACGCGCTGAACACCGTCAGCATGAACCTCGGCCTCACCGTCGGCCCGATGCTCGGCGGCGTCCTGATCGGCGCCTTCGGCGCCCAGGCCGCCTACCTCGTCGACACCGTCGCCTTCGCCGGCACCCTGTACGCCGTGTGGCGCCTGCCCGCCATGCGGCCGGAGGGCGAGCGCAAGGGCCGCGCCTCCGTCCTCGACGGCCTGCGCTTCCTGCGCGATCAGCCCAACCTGCGCACCAGCTTCCTCGCCGACCTCGCCGCGATGATCTTCGGCATGCCCCGGGCCCTCTTCCCGGCGATCGCCGTCACCTTCTACGCCGGCGACGCCCGCACCGTCGGCCTGCTCGTCTCCGCCCCGGCCGTCGGCGCCCTGATCGGCGCTCTCTTCTCCGGCTGGGTCGGGCGGGTCCACCGCCAGGGCGTCGCGATCCTCGCCGCCGTCTCCGCCTGGGGCCTCGCCATCGCCGCCTTCGGCGCCCTCCACAACCTCTGGCTCGGCCTCCTCCTGCTCGCCGTGGCCGGCTGCGCGGACACCGTCAGCATGATCTTCCGCAACACGATGATGCAGGTCGCCGCCCCCGACGAGATGCGCGGCCGCCTCCAGGGCATCTTCATCGTCGTCGTGGCCGGCGGCCCCCGCCTCGGCGACTTCGAATCCGGCGCCGTCTCCGCCCTCACCAACCCCGCCACCTCCGTCATCACCGGCGGCCTCGCCTGCGTCGCCTGCGTCCTCCTCCTCGCCGCCCGCCGCCCCGCCTTCCTCACCTACGACGCCCGCCGCCCCACCCCCTGACCCCCTCCCCGCCCCACCCCCGAAACCTGGCAGCGAGCACCCCCCGACGTGCTGTATTGTTTTCCACGTCGCCGGGACAACAACCGGAGACAAGGTCGAGAAGCCAACCGGCAAGGCCCCCCAGGCCCCACCGCAAGGCACCGAGACCACGGGACGTGGCGCAGCTTGGTAGCGCACTTGACTGGGGGTCAAGGGGTCGCAGGTTCAAATCCTGTCGTCCCGACAGTGATGTCGCTTGTGAAAGCGGGTACTTGGGAAACCAGGTGCCCGCTCTTGCTGGTTTTTGGGGCTCGTTCTTTGGTCCCGGGTGGTCCCAAAATGGTCCCCAGGTTTGGCCGCGAGTGCGTCGCCACCCGTTGCTCCGGTAGCTGGCGTGCGGATTGCTCTTCGATCTCAAGGTGAAGCGCGAGAGCGCGGGACATCCGCCCGTTGCCGTCGGACCGCAGGTGGATCGTGCCCTGCACACCCTGGTCCTGGCTCGCGAAGGGAGCATGGCGCCGGAGTTCTCCGGCATCAAGGAATGGATCGGCCGAGCCCGCAACACCTACCGCTAATACGACATTCTCGCCGAGGTCGGTGGCCTCGTCTGGACCCGACCGCGACACCCTGCCCTGGATCCGGTTCTGCCCTGCGCGCCCACCGCCAGCAGGCCCAGAGCGTCGAGCGCCAGGTGAACACCACCCGCGAGGTCTGGACCGCCCTCGACGAAGCCATCGAACAACGTGGTTGGCCCGACCGCACGCTCTACGCCCTCGATCCCGCGGCCATGGGCAACCACCTACGCCGCGCCACCTACCAGGCCGACGCCGAACTCAGCGAACAGCAGGCCCAACGCGACATCCGCGAACTCGTCCGCGCCGGCTCGCTTGCAGCCCAAGGCGAGGCGCAGGGCCGCTACTGCACTGCAGGCTCGGACCTTCCCGAACCCATCGTTCGAGGCGTACGGGAACCGCGGCCCCTTCGCGATCCTTACGCCTCTTGAGGTTCATCCGATGGGTGCCAGGCGGCGCAGGAAGGGGAACCTGTGCCGGATTCATCCGGTGAGGGTAGTTGTGCCGGTCGATTCCAATCATCCGCTGACCAGACGCCGAACCTCCGCTGCTCATCATGAGCGTTCGGTTGGCCTCCCCCAGATCGCACGCATCAAGGCAAGCGCGGCCCCTGCTTCCGGATGCTCGCAGGGCGGTTGCCCAGAAGCAGGGACGGCGACGGACCTACGGGTGCTATTGCTCCACTGACGGACTACTGGCTTCGACGTCGTCGCTGGTTGCCGCCTCGGCCGTCGACGGTGCCTCTGCGGCGAGAGGCAGGAGGTATTGCTCGGCCAGCTTGGCGAGGTGGAGCGGCAGCGGCCGGGAGAGCGGATGATACTCGTCGTGGAGGCGCAACTGGTGCACGGCAGCGGCCAGCAGCGCGGGCCGGTCCGCAGGCCAGTCGGTTCGGCGGGCCTGCGCCAGCGCCTGTACGGAGAGGCAGCCGAGCACGGTGAGTTCGAGTGCCTGTGGGTTCCAGGCGGTGGCGGCGGGGGCGTGTGGCCAGCGCGTGGTCGGGACGAGCTTGCGCAGGTCGGTACGGACCGTTCCGGCGGTCGGCGGCTTCCCGACCGTGCTGGTGAAGACCCGGTTGTCCGGATCGGCCCCCCGGGGCGCCCACAGTCCGATGGACACCCCTGGGGTGTCGTCCTCCTGGGCCCCTGGGGCGTACCACTCGGCGGTCTCCTCACGACTGTTGGCGTCCCGGAGCAGGACCACGCGCAGGTCGGCGCCGAACAGCGAGAGCCGGGCGGGTTGTTCTCCGTGGAAGACCAGGCTGTCCTTGACCAGTTGGCCATTGTTCAGGCCGGGCCAGACCTTGCGCAGGTTGCCGCTGTTGGCGAGCAACAGGGTGGGGCGGTCCCGGACCTGGTACAGCAGTGACCTGATCTGCCGTTCAGCCTCGTAGCGGGCTTCCACTGCAGTTGTGCCAGCCTGGTCCGCTTCCTTTTGGTGAACCGGAGCGGCGCCGGAGGCGGCGATGGTGAGCAGCAGTCGGGCGTACGGGACCCAGCTCTTCTTGGCCTCGTCCCAGCCCCGGACCGGGTGCACCGTGTCGCGCGGGCGGATGCGGAGTGCGACGAGGCGGCGGCCGGCCTGCCGGGTGGAGCCGCCAGCCTGATGGCGGACGTGCCAGAGCGCCAGGTACTGCATGTCGTCGGTCAGGGCTTCGTCGAGCTTCTGTTCAGGAGGGACCATCGCACCGAGTTGGCGTATTCCGTCCGCGACGGCCGAGCCGGCCCTCTCGAGCAGCGGGCCGTCGGCGTCCTCCGGGACGACGATGAACTGACTCACCCGCCCGGCTCCAGCGCACCCGAGACGCAGTGCCGACTTGGGGTCGGTCTCGGTAACGGGGAAACGGTCGCGTCCGAGGATTTCCACGAATGCGATCCCGACTGTCTCCTGGTGCGTGCCGAGCCTGGCGGTCATCCGGGCCGCGCGCTCCCGAACGGCCGTCGCCACCGCCTGGGCACGTGAGAGGCCGGTCTCCCGGACCAGCCGGAGGGCACTGCCGAGGAACTTCAGCGGACGGGCACGGAGCACCACGAGCAACCCGTCGGCGTGCCACTCGTACGTGCCGTCCGCATCGGGGACGGCAGGCGGGAGGTCGAGCCACTGGCGCAGTGCCGCGACGAGTCCGTCCCGGGTCTCCTCGGTCTGCCAGAGCACGTCGACGGACAGCGGTTGTCCGTCGAGTACCGCGCGGATGGCGGCGCGCCGGGCGTCGACGCGCCGCCGGGAGCGTTCGGCGAGCTTTCCCGGATCCTTGGTGTGGGAGGCGGCGAGCAGTCTGGGGTTCGACCGACGGTGCACTCGTTCGAGGGCCGGAATCCGGCGCAGGAACGGGCGGACGCCCTCCTCGACCCACCGGTCGAGGAGCATGCGCTCCAGCGGCATCAGGCCGGCGCCGACCCCGTGCTTGCCGAAGGCGGTGTCGTGGAGGATGCCGGCGGCTATTCCGCCACGGCCGGCCAGCCAGCCGGCCGCCTCGGCGGTCAGCTCGGCGGGCTTCGGGTACACGTGCTGGATGTCCAGCTCCGGCAAGAGGTCGACCAGGCTCTGCCTGCTCCACACGGGTGTGCCGAGGGTCCGGTCGAGGAAGATCGAGTTGACGGCGAGCCGGTGGCGCGGCTCGGAAGTCTCGGACCAGGGCATCGGTGCGTCGAGTAGGACGGTTGCCCCGCTGCCGTTCTGCAGTTTCACCGGAGAACCGGTGGCCCAGCGCCGCACGCCGTACGAGACGTGTACCCGGAAGCGATCGGTGAAGGGCACGGTCTGCACGGTGACCGTCACCAGCGCCGAGTAGTACCAGGTGCGCTTGTACTTGGTGTAGGTGCGCGGTGGCCAGCTGACCAGCTCCACCCCTTGATCCCGGGTGACCTGACGGAAACGCAGTTCGATGCCGTCCATCAGCAGCGGCCGGGCCGCGAGCAGCGCGCCGATCCGCTCCGGGAGCAGGTGGTAGAGCCGTCGGTCGGGTTCGGCGGTGCCGCCTGCGGAGAGTTCCGTGGCGGTGAGGTCGACGGACTCGTGGCGCCAGCCAGGGGTTTCATCGTCGATCAGGGCGAGCGCCCGGTCCAGTGCGGCCTCGTGTCCGGCGGCCCGGACCGGATCCTTGTCCGTGCCAGGGGGCAAGGTCATCACCCAGGACGCCAGCAGTGGGGCCACCAACTCGGCCGGCTGGTCCTCGGTGGCGTAGAACCACGGTACCTCGGAGCTGGATCCCGCTCCCCGGCCGGTCGCCATCACACCGGGCGCGGTGGCCCTCAGAAGGGCATTGAGCCTGCGGATCGGCAGGCCTGGGGGCTGGTCCCGGCGGCGCCACCGGCGCTGGTAGAGGCCCAGGAATTCGGTACGCCACTCCTCGGGGAAGTGCATGACACGGAACTGCTCGAACCACGGCCCGTGGTCGGGATCGGGCTCGTAGGCGGTGTGGTGGATCAGTGGGTACACGCGGGGCCTCGTTCTTCAGTGGTCTCGGTCAGGCAGCGGTCGAGTGCGGTCCACAGCGGCCGATAGAGGGCCTGGACGATGCGGCGCTCGGCCTTCGGTGCGGTGCTGTCCGGGCCGAAGTAGGGGGTGAGCACGGCGCGGATGCTGTGCAGCAGGCTCGTTTGCGGTGTATCGGTGGGCCCGGCCGGGTCGGCAGCCGCGAGGCGGGGGGCGAACGCCGCATCGACAAAGGCGACCCGGGTGGGAACGGCACCCCGGACGGATCGGCCGATGACCTGCCAGATCAGCACCAGCATGTCCCAGGTGACCTGGGTACGGTCCTCCTCGCCGAGGTGGCTCCAGGCCATGCTCCTGGCGAGGACGTGGAACCACTTGGACCGGGCGGCGTCGCGGAACTTGCGCGCGCCCAGACCGAGCGTGGGTGCGCCGCGCACCAGATCGGAGAATTCTGTGCCGTCCATGAGCCGGACGGTCCAGTCGTTGATCGCGTGCACCGCGAGGCCGAGGTCGTCAGGGCGGGGGTTGGGCCGGGCCAGGAAGTAAACCGAGCCGATCGCGGCCTCCTTGCTGCCGATGGCGAGGATGTTGTGCCCACGCTCCACCGCGAGCAGTGGCGCCACCAGGATCTCGGCGTCCGTGGCGGCGAGCGTCTCGACATCGCCCCGGCGCAGCACCGGAGCGTGGTGCTCGTCGTCCAGTGGACGGGCAGCGGCGTCCGGGTCGTCGTCGGACACCAGCCGACGGACCTTGCCACGCCAACGGTCGTTGAGAGTGTGCAGCGTGTCTGCCACCAGCGCGGCTTCGTCGTAACTGCCGACCAGGAGCAGGATATGCCGACGGGGTTCCGGTAGCCGGTGTAGTTCCCGCAGGAGCCGTCCTTGGCCGCGGTCGTTGCGGCCGAGTTCGGTGGCCATCCGGCGCAACACGTCTTCGCGCCGGTCGATCGGCACTCCGGACAGCCGCAGGGCCTCGCGGGGAGTGTCGCAGGTGCATCGTGTCGCGCAGTCGCAGGCCTCCCGGACGAACTCGAAACGGAACTCGCTCTGGCGGGCGATCCGTTCCAGTTCCGCAGGGTCGGGTTCGATCAGCGTGCCGATCGGTACCGGAACGTGGTAACGGCTGGACTTGTCGGCCCAACTGCTGCCTGACATCAGCAGGACATTGGTCCTGGGCCGACCGTCTACCGTCGGTAGGTCCGGCATGGCTCGCAGCAGTTCCCGGCCCACTCCGCTGCAGCGGAAGAAGCGGAGCTCGCCCGTTCGGACACCGCCCTCGTCCCGTCCCTCCAGGATGAACTGGAACCCGATCACATTGCCCATCGGGGACTCGGGGACCATCGGGGCGTAGTCGAGGGGACGACGGTACATCTCGTTGAAACCGAGGCTGAGTGCGTCTGCGACCCGCGGCCACATGGTGTTGATCAGCGCGAGCTTGGGTTCCAGGGCACTGAGCAGCAGGGTGAACTCGAACCGGTCGAGCAGGGCCTCCAGCCAGTCGTCCGAGTCCTCGGGCAGGGAAGGGCGCCGGCGTCGTTTCGTGTGCTTGACGGCACTCTCCTGCTGCCCGGCCGACGTGTCCCGGTCCCCGTTCACCAGGGCTCTGAGCTTGTGGTACCGGTCCTGGTTCTTCTGTTCCTCCCCCAGGAGCGGGGCGAGGTCGAAGAGGTCGCACACCACGTCCCGCAGCCGGGCACGGGTGTGCTCGCGGTAGTTGGTGTGGAGCAGTTCGCCGAGCAACCCGAGAAGTGGCAGGGTGTCGTCCTTGGGTGGACGCCGGTCGCCGAACGGGTTGTCCCGGAAGGCGTCCAGGAGTTCCATCAGGTGCTTCCGCGGTTCCCGGTGCGGGTGCTCGACGGTGGGACCGGCCTGGCCGTCGTGGTCCTCCGGGAGGGGGAACCGTTCCTCCAGCAGGCGCAGTTGGAGCGTTCCGGCGCTGAAGTAGCCGGTTCGGACCCATGTGCGCAGGTCGAAGTCGCGGACCAGCATCGCCACCAGTCGATCGGCGGCCGCCTGGGTGGTGTTCACTGCCGCCGACCAGTTCTCCACGTCGCGATCGGACAGTTGCACCCGTCCGGCGTTGGCCAGCTCCCGGATGCGGTGCTGATTGACCTCGTCGAGGAACGAGCGGGTGTCAGGGCCACCGCCGAGCAGCGGAATGGCAGGTGCGAACATGCGGTCAAGTTGTATCTGCACCCGGTCCACCTCGTCGACGATCACCAGATCGCTGCGTCGGCAGGCGAGTTCGAGGTAGCGGATGCGCTCCGGGTTCTGCGGGTGTGGGACACGGGAATCCACCAGGCTGGGCGGGGTGGAGACCCAGACCGTCGCGTCGACCAGGGATCGTGGCCCGTGGTGGCGCGGGCACTGGGACCAGAACGGACAGGCCGTTCGGTACGAGGTCCACGGGTCGTCGGGGTCCTTCTCGCGCTTCTTGGGTGGTTGGAGCCTGGTGCACGGTGCCTCGCCGAAGCCCAGCAGGTCGTCGGCGGAGTGGCCGTCGGCGTGGCGCAGCGCGTTCAACGCACAGGAGGTGCTCAGGTACTGGAAGTTGGAGTCCAGATGGGCGAGCAGGTTGGGCTCGCCGCGTCCTGCGATCCTGCGGTGGAGCCGTTCGGCGTGCTGCTGGCGGCCCGTCGCGCCGAGGACGGGTGCGGCGGAACCGGGAACGTGGGTGTTGTAGAGCTCGACCAGTTTGAGCTGCTCCGCGACGTCACCGACCACCACCGTCACGTTCCGGCCCTGCTTGGCGAGGTGCACGGTCAGAACGTCCCGCAGCGTGCTCTTGCCGGCGCCGACGATCCCCAGCAGGTGCTCGATGCCGGAAACGGAGAAGCTGCGGGCGGGACGGAAGCCCCGGCGGCGGCGTGTGGACAGCCGGATCGCCTTCAGCCGGGCGGCCCAGCCGGCCGGCTTCCGGGCGTCCATGGCCGCGGCCGTGATCATCAGTTTCTTCCACTTGAAGGTCAGCGGCCTCCCCTCGTGGACCGGCAGCCGTCCGAGGTCGTGACCCGGCGGTGTGGGAGCTGCGTGCTCAGGCAACAGCACCGTGGTCAGGTGTCGACCGATCGGAAAGGCGTACCGGCCGGGGCCGGCGAAGGCTGCCGGCTCGCCGGTGAACGGCGGTGCTTGGTCCAGCAGGCGCTCGTAGGAGGCCCAACGGTCCTCCGCCACCGAGAGTGACGGACGACGGATGGCGGGGGCGTCCAGGTCGGGTACGTCGAAGGCCCTGAGCTGGCGGTCTTGCTGCTGGTAATCCTTCAACGCCTCGGACCAGGCGAGTCGGCGCCCCCAGGTCCAGAGGGCATAGCGAGCGGTGCGACGGATGCGCTCCTGCCGGTCGGTAATGTCGTCGCGCTCGCGGGCGAACGGGTAGCCGCTGAACAGGGTCCAGCCCTCCGAGGCCGGAGCACCAGGGGTGAGCTGCTCTTGGAGGAACAGGCCCAGTTCGATCTCGCACAGGTCGACCAGTTTGCGGCGCGGCAGTTCCGAGCCGGTCGAACGGAGCTCCCGCACCACCTGGTGCAGGGCTTTGGCGGTGCTACGCACGAGTCCTCCCGGATCGGTCGCTCCGGTACGGAGCTGTGAATTCGCTGACGGAGCTGAGCCGCACCTGGGCGCCGTTGGGAAGGTTGCGGTCGAAGGCCTTTCGGTAGCCCGGTCGGTCGACGACCGCGTCAGGCATCACGACATCGAGCGGGGAGTCTTCGAGGGCAGCCAACTCGGCAGCCCTGAAGGCGGCCAGCGCTGGCTGTTCGCGGTCGAGGACCCGGACGGTCCGGCCCGCCCCGCCCTCGTGGACGAGCCGAAGGCCGCCCGTCTCCGTTGGGACCAGCCGGGGCCCGTCGGACAGCCTTTTGCGCAGAACGAGTTCGGTGTGGCCGGGGAGGGCGAGGAAGAGTCGAACCGCGCGGGGGAGGGCGATCGGATGCTTGGGCTCCTCCACCCTTTCGAGCCCTCCGCGCCGCTTCGTGCATCCTCCCTCGCACCATGTCCCGTCGCCCTCTGTCGGCTTGGCGAACAGCCGGCACTCGGCGCAGGTGGAGACCACGCGGTCGATCGAGAAGTGCTCGGGCACCGGCTCGTACAGCTCCCGGACCAGCCGCCAGGTGCGGATGGTGGTCGGACGCATGAGCTTGGAGATGTCAGGGTGCAGGATGACGGGATGCGTGATCAGGAAGTCCCGACAGGCGGCGAACCGCTCGGGGGTCCCGCAAGCGTCGGCGAGATCGGCGACCACCTGGGCTCCGCCTTGCTCCACGTTGCCGAGCCGACCGTACGAGGCGAGTTCGGCGCAGGTGCGGGTCGGCTCGGCCGAGCTGCGGTCGATCAGCCGGGCGTCATCGGTCAGCACGTCGGGTGGGAGGGCCAGCGGCCACGTCGTGAGGCGGTCCCGGCAGCGCGACAGCAGATCGGGAACGCTCAAGGGGGCCGGCTGGTCCTGCCGGACGTATGCCAACACGACGCGGTCGAAGGCGAGTTGAGTGCTCGCTGGGTACGGGAGTCGGAGTGCTGTCGGACGGGTCACATCACTCAGGTCCAGCACCCCGCGAGCTACCGCCGCCAGCAGTTCGAAGTCTGGGCTCACGTCGCCGCCTCCCGTGAAGGCTCCGGCGGTCGGCGGGCCGAGCACCAGCGTGCCATCTCGCAGCTGCCGCACTCCGCGCCCGGGACTGCTTCGAAAAGTCGTTCCTGGTGCCATCCGACGACCTGGTTGCGCAGCACTGCTTCGGCTGCCGCCGCGGTCTCCGGCGCGAACGGGTCGAGGCTCCGGAGGTCCACACCATCGGGGCGCAGCAGTTCGAGCTCCACCCGGTCGGCGGCCAGCAGGCCCTTGGCGATGATCCGTACCGCCAGTGCCAGCTGGGGGTAGCCCGCGAGCAGGTCGCGCGGCATCCTTCTGCTGCCGGAGGTCTTGGTCTCGCGCCACACCCATGAGCCGCCCTCGCGGTACAGCAGATCGGGCTCCGTCAGCACCAGCAGATCGGCTGCGGGATCATCGAACACCAGGAGGGGTTCCGGTGTCCTGTCGGACTCCGGATCGGCGATGCGGAGCGGGCACACCTCGGCGTGGTGGCGCAGGAGGCGGGTACCGAGGAGGAGCTCGGACTGCGGTAGCCGGTAGCCGTCCGGTACCCAGTCGGCGGGTACGTCGGAAGTGCACGGCGTCCGCTCTTCCTGGCCGTGCCGAGCGGAGAGGAAGGCGTGGACGGCGCGCCCGCGCTCGGCCGCGGCACTGCGTTCGACGGAGTCGTCCACCGGGAGCCGCAGGCTGCGGAGGTAGCCGCGCGCCGGGCAGGAGCTGTGCCCGCGGCCCGTGGTCGGCGACCAACTCCGGCGCGGCCGGGTGCGATCGGCTATCCCGAGCAGCCCCGGGGCCCGCGGCAGGGCAGGGCACACAGGTGCCACCCGGCAGGACGCGCAGGCCGACCCGGGCAGGTACTCCGGACGGTCCAAGAGTCCTCGGATCGCGGGCGCGCCGTTCTCCCGATAGAGGGCCAGGGCTTCTGCCCGTGTGCCGTCGAACAGCTTCTCGGTCCGACCGTCCAAGAGTGCGAACTGCGTCACCCGGATGCGCTCCAGCCGCTCGTCGGGATCGCCTTCCGCCGCGACCAGGGCCGCGATCGCCCGCTCGGCGTCCGTGCGCTTCCGCAGGCGGTTCACCGGAAGCCGCAGCTCCCTCAGCCGGCCGTCCACCGATTCGAAGCACCGCCCCCAGGCGCTGATCCGGTACTCCGTGTTCGGGGACCCGTCGCCTCGCGAGCCGCGGTGCCGGTAGCTCCAGTGGCGCGGGGCCGGCCGGAGTTCCGAGCTACCGGCGAACGCCGTCTCGTACATCCGGAGGGCATGTCGGGTCCATTGGCGCACCCCGTCGTGGGCGGGTTTGGAGGGCCTGCTCGACTCAGTCTCGTCGTCCGGAAGTTCGATCCGGTCGAGTGCGGCCATGAACGGGCCGTTGGTGAATGTTTCCAATGCCTCGGGCTTCCATGCGGTCGGCCGAGCCGGTCGCATTCCCCGAGCCTTGAGCGCATCTGACGCCGGGCATCGATAGCGTTCCGGTCCGAACATCCCCAAGCGGATGTCGATCACGGAAGTTCGTCCGATCAGGCCTTCGGGTGGCCGGGTTCCTGTCATACTGTCCCCCACTTCTCGTTCATCGCTCTCCGAACCCGAGTACCGGGCGGATCTGGTCCTGGAGTTCGCGTCTTGCTTCCTGGCACTCTCCTCAACAACCGCTATCGGATCCTGCGGGAACTCGGCCAAGGTGGCGAAGGTGAACTCTTCGTCGCCCGTGATGAATACGACCGCCGGGATGTTGCTGTCAAGGCACAGTTTCGACGCTTCGGTCAATCACTGACCGAGTACGCCGAACTTGCCGAACCTCTCGGGGACGAACTGGATCGGCTACGGTTCATGGAATCGGTGCCCGGGATTCCCCGCGTACTGGACGACGGCTGGCACTCCGGTTGGGGCGAGCGCCGGTACATCGTGATGGAACTGATCGACGGTTCCACCCTTCGATCCTGGATGGGCCGACATCAGCCGGTGCTCGCCACCGACGCGGCCTGTGTGGTGGCCCAGCTCTGCGACACCCTGGCGCTGGTGCACGCGCACTACGTCCACCGGGACGTGACACCGAACAATGCGATGATCCAACCAGACGGGCGGATTCGACTCCTCGATGTGGGAAATTCCACGGATTACGGGACCCGGAACTACGACCCCCGCGGGACGCCCAAGTACGCCGCTCCCGAGCAGTACGTGCTGAACTCCGAGCCCACTGCGAAGTCCGACGTCTTCGCCCTCGGCGCCCTGCTCTTCGAGATGATGACCTCGGAACTTCCTTACGGCAGTGTCGACGGCCCGCCCCGCGGGACGGAGCCGGCCTTCCCGAACGGACTCGACGCGCATATGCCCGAAAAGCTGCGGAGCCTCGGCCTCGCCATGGTCGCCGTCGACCCGCGCGAACGTCCCAGCGTTTCGGAGGTCCGCGGCTACCTCCGCCCCTGGCTGCCGGCGTTCGACTCCTCTCGAGGCCCGAAGGCCCCCCGCCCCGACCCCTCGACGTACTTCCGGCTGGTCGAGCCGGGCCGGTGAGCCCGGGATGGAGGGTCACGAGAGTTGCCGCTGACGCTCCACCGCGGCGTCGAGGTCTTCCTCGCCGAGCCTCGCCAGGAGCGCACGGGCGTCTTCGACGGCCAGTTCCGCGTCCTGGTCGCGGCCCAGTGCGCTGAGCGAGTCGGCCAGCCAGACCAGCGTCCGGGCCTCCCGGCTCGGGTACGCCATCGAGCTGTAGAGCATGAGCGCGTGGCGGTAGGCGGCGGCGGCCGCGTCGTGCTCGCCGATCGCAGCCCGGATCCGGCCCATGGTGAACGAGCCGTGTGCTTGACCATTGAGATCTGCAGTGCCGTTCAGCAGGGCCAATGACCGGCGGCAGTACTCGAGGGCCGAGAAACGGTCGCCGGCCCGGTGGTGGACGTTGGCGAGCCCGTCGAGCGCGGCTCCCTGTCCGAGCCGGTCGTCCAGAGCTTCGAAGCCTGCCAGAGCGGCTCCGAGTTCCACCATCGCCTGGTCGGTGTCGCCGTCCTCGTGCATCAGGACACCCAGGCTGTAGCGGCCCAGTGTGGTGCCCGTCAGGTCGCCGTGGTCCTGGCTGGTGCGGACCGCCCCGCGCAGTTCCGCCATGGCCCGCACACGATCGCCGAGTCCACGGTGGGTTCCGGCGAGCAAGCGCCGAATCATGGCCACGTCTCCCGGGCTTGCGATCCGTTCGGCTGCGGGGAGGGCGTCGGTGAGGTGGCCGAGGGCGTCCAGGTACCGGTTGGACCGCCACTGGTAGGTCAGCACCGTGAGTGCCAGGAGCCAGGTGTACCGGTCGAGTCGGAGCTTCCCGGCGAGGCGGAGCGCAGCGGTCAGGGTGGCGTACTCGGCGTCGAACCAGGCCGTCGCCGCCGCGTGGTCGGGGGGCGAGACTGTTCCGAACTCGCCGTCCGCGGTGATCGGCAGCCGCCGGTCCGGGTCGAGCACCCGATCACAGGACCATGCGTTCTGCAGGAGGAACTCCAGTACCCGCGAGAGGCTCTCATCGCGATCTCCAGGATCTTGCTGCTCGGCCAGCTGCGCAGCGTAGATGCGCACCAGGTCGTGCATCGCATAGCGCTCGAAGGTCGGTTCGGTCACCAGGCTCATATCGATCAGGTCATCCAGCGAACCGTCGACTGCGACACGGCCGTGCCCCAGTGCCTGAACCGCACGCCAGCTGATCGTCGGGCCGGGATGCACGGAGAGCTGCCACAGCAGCTTGGCGGCAGGGGCAGGCAAGAGTCGGTACGAGTTCTCCAGCAGGGAGCCGACGTTCAACTCATCGGTACGCAGGTTGAGGGGGCGCAGCCCAGAACTCTCCTCCAACAGTCTGCGGACGACCCCAGGCAGGTCCCGGGGCCGACGGCGGGTGATCTGGGCAGACACGATGCGCAGTGCGATCGGCAATCCGGAGCAGTAGTCGAGCAAGGAACCTGCGATTGGTCTGGCAAGGCCCATCCGTTCCTCTCCCAGAGATGCTTCCAGCAACTCGGCTGCCTCGGGGCGGTCCAGTGGCGTGAGATCGATCAGCTTCACACCTTCCTTGACGACCAGCCCCTCCAACCGTCGACGGCTGGTGACGATTGCGGCGCTTCGGCCCGGCCCGGGCAGCAGCGGTCGGACCTGCGCCTCGTTTCTGGCGTTGTCCAGGAGGACCAGTACTCGGCGGCCCGACAGCGCGGAACGGTAAGCCGATACCAGCCCGTCGAGGTTAACGGTGGCCGGGGTCGTCCGCAGGTCGTTCAGGAACCGGGCGAGGACGGAAGCGACTTCCTCGGGCTCGATGACGGAAAATCCCCTGAGGTCGATGTACAGGATCCCGTCCGGGAAGTGTGGTGCGAGCTGCTGGGCCGCGGCCACCGCGAGAAAGGTCTTCCCGACGCCCGCCAGGCCCGCCACGGCAGCGATCCGCCCCGTCGTGGGCTCCCTGCCCAGCACGACGTCGGTGAGGAGACTCAGCTCTGATCGGCGGCCGATCAGCCGTTCCTGCTGGGCTGGCAGCTGGTTCGGCCGCTCCGGGAGCGCCGGATCCGGGGAGGTGACGCGGGGGGTGATGACGTCCTTGCTCGTCCTTGCCAGCAGCAGGTGGGCGATCGGCTGGTTGAACCGGCGCTTCCAGGCAGCGAGCAGCGGGTCGATCTCGTGGTAGCGGCCCAGCGCACCCAACGACTGGACTTTGAGGCCGAGCAGGGTCTCGCTGTCGGGCCAGTGCACAAGCCCGCTGTCGGCCCGCTCGAGCGCGATGTGGGGCTCGGCGCACTCCAAGTCGGTGCGCACGCACTCCGCGAACGCGTCGTGCAGCTCGCGGAGGATCCGGGTTCGCTGCTGGGCGAAGGCTTCACCCGGCAGGCTTTCCAGCGGGGTGGCTCCGCGCCATTCGGCCAGCGAGGCCACCAACGCGCTGCGCCGGTGCTGTGGACTCCCCGTGTGGAGCGCGCTGGCGTATTGGCTCCGGAAGCGGACCAGGTCGACGCTGGCGGGGTCGACCTGGATATGGGAGAAGCCGCCGCTGTTTCCTACCTGCAGCCCTACGGCGCGGCGCAATCTGAGGGAGTACTGCCGGATGTTCGAGGGTTTCACGTCCTCGTCCGACCATAGGAATCGAAAAACCTTGCGATGGGACACTGGCTCGCCGGGGGTCAGCAGCAGAAGGGCCAGGAGCTCACGGGTCTTTCCTGACGGAATGATGACCGATTGTTCGTTCTCTAGCGCGACCAGCTGTCCGAGCAGGCGGAACTTCATGTCAATCCCCAATGTCGAAGCGTGAATTGGCTCTGGCATCCTCGCCTGAGACAGCATCGCACGAGGCTCCGAGAGGCCTTTAACGTTCGGTTAACGCCTCAGAGTTGATGGTCTGCCGCGGTATCTGCCACGCTGCTGCGTCATCGGCCCGAGCTCGATGGTGGCCGCCCGGTGCGCCATCGAGCCGCGGTCATCCTGGCCGGTGACCGGAATCCATCCGGTGAAGCGGCTCGGGCTCATCGGTATCCAACGAACTACTCAAGAGACGACTATGACTACGACTCAGCGCAAGAGCCGGCAGCGCAGCACGCGCCCGGCGACCACTCGTCGGCCCAAGGCGACGATCCCGCCCCGCCGGAAGCGCCAGCCCCGCCCGAAGCCGGTACCGGCGCCGCAGCAGGGTGCTGCTACGACGCACCCGGGCCGGCTGCGGCCGGTCCGTCCGACGGCCCAGCGGATCTACGAGGTTGAGCTCTTCGACGATCTCGAGTAGGGGCGCTTCTGCAGAAGCTGAGGGCGGACACGCCGACGAGGGGGTTGGGGAGTTCAACCGAGTCGTCGGCGTGTCCGACAAGCCCGATGGCAGAACGAGTAAAGACTCCGACTTCCTCCCTCGCGGCGAGCTGTTTCCGCAGGAGGCTCGCCGCCGTGATGCGGCTGTCCTCGTACACCTTGCGCAGCTCACCGTTCAGCACCGCTTTTTGACTTCGTGCGACAGACGGACCCGTCACTCCGGGCTCCTCTTGCCTGTAACCGCTGACTGCCGCCGACGCGGCAGGTGACCTCGACCGCATGGCTCATGTGGAACAGGCATGGCGGGACCGTCTCCGACTCTTCCCTCCTGGAGGCCCCAGCAGCGGCGGCCGAACTGCGGCTCATCCTGGCTGACTTCGAGCGGGCCCGGAGCGCAAGTGCCGCTCGCGATCGGGACCATCTGGAGGTCCACCACAATACCTTCCACGGACCGGTCCAGCTGAAGGGTGTCCAGAACAACCACGGCTGAGACACCGGAATTGACAACGAGCGCATCTCCTTCGATGTGCACGGCAACCGCATCGACGGACCGACACAGGTCTCGGGGACGCAGAACAACTACTTCTCCGCCGCTCCGGCGGGCCCAATGCCACCCGGCATGAGGAGGTGGATGACCTTGGGTTGGAGGAGGCCCTGAGACACCGGGGCGACTGCGGGATCGCTGAGTACCTGGGCGCAGGGCCGGCGCTGCTGGACGAGATGAACCGGGCCTGCCGGGCTGGCGGAAGTCTGCGAGGATACGCCTATGTCAGGGCCGCAGTTGACCTGCACCGTGCGGGTCTGCTGGAGATTCCCTTCATTGCCATCGAGGAGCTGCATCTCACTTACGTGGAGGGAACCCCGGGCGCACGGCCGGAACCGGCCGCAGATGCGTTCACCTGGGCGACCCGGGTCCACTACGGGGCGACGGGAATGATCAACCCGGTGGGAATCGACTCCGTCGCAAACCCTTCGACTACCTCGTGGAGCACTTCTCCCGGGGCGAGCAGCCTGTCCACCGGGACACCTGGGACATCGTCCGTAGGTACATCCGGCACGACTTCCATCTGTACCTCGTGGGAGTGCTCGCGGCAGCGTTCGGAGAAGACGACGTCGCCGAGTCCATATGGCGCCCACTAGCCGACTCCGGGAACGCGGATGCACTGTTTCGCGTCGCCCTCCTGCGGTCCCAGCAAGGGGGTCAGGCGAAGTCTGAGGGCCTGCTGCACCGCGCTGCGGATCTTGGGTACGAGGACGTCCCGTACGCGCTGGGCCTGTTGCTGCGCGACCGAGGACAGCTGCAGGAGTGCGAGATCCAGTGGCAGCGTGCCGCTGTCGACGGCAACGCAGAGGCCTCCTACTGCAGCGCAAGGCGGGCGCAACCGAGACCATGGCCATGTACAGCGTCGATGACGAGGGCTTCGGCATAGTGCTCTCCAGCCCGAACGGCGTCACCGCCAAGCGGAGCTGCCGGCGCCGGCCCTGACCAGCGACCATCGGCGAGCGGGCTCCGGACGCCGGGGCCCGCTCGCACACCGCTATGGCGGTGGTAGTCGGAGTGGACAAGCGGGTGGCGTCGACCACCCTGATTCGTCCGGCTGAACAAGGAGATCCGCCGCCGCACCGACGTGGTCGGTATCTTCCCCGACCGTACGGCCGTCATCCGGCTCGTGGGCGCGTTGCTCGCCGAGCAGAGTGCCGAGTGGGCTGAACGGCGCCGCTACATGGGACCCGAGATCCTCGGCCGCTGCTGCGTTCACCTCATCGAGGGAGAAACCGGCTTCGACAGGACCCCAACATCCCTCACCGCATGGCGTGTTAGCGAATGACCGAGTGGCCGTCGATACGCCACTCCAGCGGACGTGACCGAACACGTCCGCTCTTGATCTCCTATTGAGCAGGTCCTCCGTGATGCCCTGGCGGCCGGCCAGGAGTAGCTCCTGGTGGGGCGTCGTGGATAAGGGTCGGGGAGCTGGCCGCCGGCGGGGGTGGGGCGAGGGTGGGGTCGAGGGCGGCCCGTAGCAGTCGCAGGTAGCTGTCGCGGGGTATCTCGACGCCACCCAACTTGCGGGTGAAGGAGTGGAGTTGCTGGACGTCGACGAGTAGACAGCCGCGGCGGTCCATCAGTTCCGCCATGGCTGCGACGGCGGCGTGTCCGGCGTCGGGGGCGGAGTGGAAAGTGGTCTCCATGGAGAGCCAGCGGCCGATGCCCATGCCGACGACGCCGCCGACGAGTCGGTTGTCCAGCCAGGCCTCGGCGGAGTGGGCGGCGCCTACGTGGTGCAGCTCCCGGTAGAGCGTGGACATCGAGGAGTCGATCCAGGTGCCCTCGCCGGGTTTGCGACCCACCGCGCAGGAGGCGAGCACCTCGTCGAAGGCGGTGTTCCAGCGCAGTTCGAAGCCGCCGGCCTCGACCTTCCGGCGGGCCCGGCGCAGGTAGCGGGTCCAGGTGCTGCCCCGGACGTCGATGATGCAGCGGGCCTCGGGGTTCTCCCACGCGAGGGGTGCCTGTGGCTTGCGGGTGTCGCCGCCGGCGTACCAGCCGTTGGCGTAGTAGGCCAGCGCCTCGGCGGCGCTGACGGTGGGGTTGCCCGTCGGCTGCCCGACCATCACGCGACCGCCTTGTCGATCCAGTCGTTGCCCGCCTGCCCTTTGCCCGCTTGGCCGTTGACCCGCAGGCTCAGCCGGACCAGGTCGGCGTGGGTGCCGGCGGGTGCCTTGGCCCGAATTCGGCGGAGGTAGGTGTTGACCGTGTGGACACTTATTCCGAGGCGGCGGGCGACCTGCTCGTAGGTGCAGCCGCCGGCTATTTGATGCAGAACCTCGCGCTCGCGTGGTGAGAAATCATTCACGTAATCCAGGTCCATGACCGCCCCCGTCTGAACTATCGACCATTGCGCGGCGACCGGCGTTCACCACAAGGGGCCCCACCCGCCGCCGAGTCGTCAGGCTACCACCGGGTTTTGTCGAGTCACAGGCTTGAGGGGCAGGTCGGAGAGCATCCTGCGAACATCGCTACACCCTGTCAACTGCGGCCCGCGGGCCCTCGTAAAACACAAGCTGGTGAGCATGTCAAGTCACCAGTTGCAGTGACTCGCCCGGGACCCGGGGGTGGGTGAAGGTGGCGGTCGAATGCCTTGGACATCGGCCTGGCCGCAGCCCCATCGGAGAGGACTGATTGACGACATGCTGACCGAAGAACAAATCCGGCTATTCGGCGAGGACGGGTTCATCCTGATTCCTGACGTCTTCGACTCTGCAGAGCTGGAGGCGCTTCGCGGCGGCCTTTCCGAGGTATTCGCAGAACTCGGCCCGCACCGCGTGCTGGAGGCCGGCACCGGTGTGGTGCGCGGGGTGCACGGCGTGCACGCGACCCACCCGCTGTTCGGCGCGCTGGCCCGGCTGCCCCGGCTGGTGGAGCCGGCCCGGCAGTTGCTCGACGACGAGGTCTACGTCCACCAGTTCAAGATCAACGCCAAGCTGGCACTGGTCGGCGAGGTCTGGGAGTGGCACCAGGACTTCCGCTTCTGGCGCGACGAGGACGGCATGCCCGCGCCGCACGCGCTGAGCGCGGCCGTCTTCATGGACCGGGTCGACGAGTTCAACGGCCCGCTCATGGTGGTTCCCGGCTCGCACCGGGAGGGCGTGTACGAGACCACCGTGCAGGAGGACGCGGACTGGAGCCGGACGCTCTCCGCGAAGATGAAGTACTCCCTGACCGCCGAGACCCTCGCCCGGGCCACCCGCGAGCGCGGCATCGTCGCGCCCAAGGGGGAGTCGGGCAGCGTTCTGCTGTTCCACAGCAACATCCTGCACGGATCGGTGCCCAACATGTCGCCGAACAACCGCACCCTGGTGCTGATCAGCTACAACGGCGTCCGCAACCGGCTGGGCGAGGTGCCCGCACCCCGGCCGGAGTTCCTCGCCTCCCGCGACTTCACTCCGCTCGGCACGGTCGCCGACGACGCCCTGCTCGCCCTCCCGCACGCCGCTGCGGGGCGGGCGTGACCGGCTCCCGCGAGCGGCGGATCGAGGAACTACTGGCCCGGCGCGGCCTGCGCGCCCCTGCCCCGACCGGCCCCGGAGGTCCGGACGCGCGCGTCGAGGGGCCGCTCTCCCCGGGTCAGCGGCGGCTCTGGCTTCTCGATCGGCTGCACCCGGGCAGCGCCGAGTACAACGTGCCGATGGCCTGGCGGATCGAGGGCTACCTCGACGAGGCCGCGTTGCTGGAGAGCCTGCGCGCGCTGTGCCTGCGGCACGCCGCGCTGCGTACCCGGATCACGGTGGACGCCCAGGGCGAGCCCGGACAGACCGTGCTCGCCGAGGCGCCCGTCGTCGAGATCGTGGACCACGGCACGCTCCCCGGGGGAGCACGCGAGGCCGCGGTCGAAGCGGCCGTCAGGGCAGAGGCGGACGAACCCTTCGACCTCGCCGGAGCGCAGCCGCCGGTGCGGCTGCGCCTGCACCGACACGGCGACCCGCACGGTGCCCGGCGGTGGACGCTCACCCTGACCGTCCACCACATCCTGTTCGACGATTGGTCCTCCGGCGTCCTCCAGCACGACCTGGCCGCGCTGTACCGCCGGGCCACCGGCGGTGGCGGGGAACTCGGGCCGACGAAGGCGCACTACCTCGACTGGGCCGCCCGGCAGCACGAGCCGACCGAGGGCCGTGCCGAGCAGCTCGCCCACTGGCGCGAACGGCTGGAGGGCGCGCCGACCACCGTGAACCTCCCCGCCCGCCCGGGGCAGGAGTCCGGGCCCGGCCCGGCCCGCCAGCTCGCCGTGCCGGTCGACCCGGCGGACCTGGCCCGGTTGGAGGAGCTCGGCCGCGCCGAGGGCTGCACCTCGGTCACCGTCCTGCTGGCCGCCTGGGCGGCCCTGCTGCACCGGGTCGGCGGGCAGGACGACCTGGTGATCGGCACGCCGTACGCCCAGCGCGGCCCGGCCTGGACGCACGAGCTGATCGGCTTCTTCCTCAACACCCTCGCGCTGCGCGCGGACCTGACCGGGACGCCGACCTTCCGGACCCTGCTCGGCCGGATGCGAACGGTCGTCGCCGAGGCGTACGACCGGGCCGAGGTGCCCTTCGACGAGGTGGTGGAAGCACTGCGACCCGACCGCTCCGGCGGTCGGCACCCGCTGTTCCAGGTGTGGTTCGCCGCCGACGAGGTCGGCGCCGCCGGGCTGGATCTGCCCGGGACGGTCTGCACCCCCCTGGAGGCCGAGGGCGGCCGGGCCAAGTTCGATCTGGCCCTGTTCGCCGCCCGGCGGGCCGCCGACACCGAGCTCGTCCTGGAGTACGACGGCGCACTGTTCGACGACGCGACGGTGGAGCAGCTCGGCCGGCAGCTGGCCCGGCTGGTCCGCTCGCTCGCCGACGCCCCGGACCGCCCGCTGACCGACCACGAGCTGCTGGACCCCGCCGAGCGCGAGCTGGTCCTGCGGACCTGGAACGACACCGCCGCCGATCTGGGCGCCGAGCCGCTGGCCCACCACTGGTTCGAGCGGCAGGCCGCCCGGACGCCGGACGCGATCGCGGTCGAGGCCGGTGACGAGCGGGTCTCCTACGCCGAGCTCGACCGGCGGGCCGAGGCGGTGACCCGAGCGCTGGCGGAGGCCGGCGTGGGCGCGGGCGCGTTCGTCGGCATCGCGGTGCCCCGCTCGGTCGCGATGCTGGCCGCCGTCCTGGGTACCCTCAGGACCGGTGCGGCGTACGTGCCGCTGGACCTGAGTCACCCGTCGGAGCGGATCGCGCTGCTGCTGGAGGACACCGCTCCGTCGGTCGTCCTGGTCGCCGCGGGGACGCCCGACCGGCTGCCCGCGACCGGCGCCCTGCTGATCGACGTCGGCGCGCTACCCGCCGCACCCGGAGCCGGCGGTCCGGCCCGGCCGGCCGTCCCCGCTGACCCGGAGTCGGTCGCGTACGTGACGTACACCTCCGGTTCCACCGGACGCCCGAAGGGCATCCTGATGCCGCACCGGGCGGTCAGCAACCTGGTCGCCTGGCAGCTGGACCGCTACCGGCACCGGCAGCCCGGTCACCGGACCCTGCAGTTCGCCTCGCTCAGCTTCGACGTCTCGTTCCAGGAGATCTTCTCCACCCTCGGCGCGGGCGGCACCCTGGTGCTGATCACCGAGGACGAGCGGCGCGACGTGCACGGCCTGGTCGACCTGCTGAACCGGCACCGCGTCCAGCGGCTGTTCATCCCGGCCGTGGCGCTCCAGCAGGTGGCCGAGGGCTACCGCCGGGGCGGTCGGCTGCCGCACACGCTGGAGACGGTGATCGCGGGTTCCGAGCAGCTGGTGGTCACCGAGGACCTGCGTCAGCTGTTCACCGACCTGCCGAACGGCCGGCTGCACAATGAGTACGGTCCGTCCGAGACCCACGTCACCACCGCCCACCACCTGCCGGCCGACCCCGCGGAGTGGACCGGCTGGGCGCCGATCGGGCGCCCGATCGCCAACTCCCGGGTGTACGTGCTCGACGCTGCGCGCCGGCCGGTACCGGTGGGAGCGCGCGGCGAGGTGTACATCGGTGGCACGGGGCTTGCCCACGGCTACCTGGGACGGCCGGAGCTGACCGCCCTCGCCTTCGTGCCGGACCCGTACTCCGACCGGCCCGGTGCCCGGCTCTACCGGACCGGCGACATCGCCCGCCATCTGCCGGACGGCGAGTTGGAGTTCCTCGGCCGCGCGGACGGCCAGGTCAAGATCCGCGGCTTCCGGGTCGAGCTGGGCGAGGTCCAGGCCGGCCTGGACGCGCACCCGGCGGTGCGCTCGGCCTTCGTCAAGGTGGAGGGGCAGGGCTCGGCGGAGCGCCGCCTGGTCGCCTACGTCGTCCCGCAGGACGGCCCGGCGCCCGGACCGGCCGAGCTGCGGGAGTTCCTGCGCCGCAGGCTGCCGGACTACATGGTCCCGGCCGCGTTCGTTGCGCTCGAGCGTTTCCCGCTCACCGTCAACGGCAAGGTCGACCAACGGCGCTTGCCCGCGCCAGAGTTCACGATTGGCAGCGGGCCGGAAGCCGAGCCGAGGGACGCGCTGGAGCGGGAGCTCGCCGCCGAGCTCGCCGACCTGCTCGGCGCCGAACGGGTCGGCCGCGACGACGACTTCTTCCAGCTCGGCGGCCACTCCCTGCTCGCCACCAAGCTGCTGTGGGCCGTTCAGGCCCGCCACCGCGTCGAGTTTCCGCTCGCCGACTTCTACGGGCGGCCCACCGTGGCCGGGCTGGCCGAACTGGTGCGCAACGTCGCTCCGGCCCCCCACCCGGACCCTGCCGCCGACGCCTCGGACGGGGACGCGGCCGGTGCCGCCACGGCCGAGCAGCGCGCACGCCAACACCTCGACGACCTCTTCGACGACCTGCTGGGCCCGGCGCAGTAGCCGCGCCGCCCACGGAAGGAAGAACCACCCCATGAGCTCAGCACCCGCCGCGACCGGCTCGCACACCGTCGTGGTCAACGAGCAGCAGCAGTACTCGCTCTGGCCTGCCGACCGGCAGCCTCCGCTCGGATGGGCGGTGCTCGGCCGGCCGGCGAGCGAGGAGGAGTGCCTGGCGTACATTGCCGAGCACTGGACCGACCTGCGCCCGCTCGCCGCCCGCCGTGCCCAGACCGTCGGAGGGCTCGATGGCTGAATCCCTCAGCGCCGGACCCCTCAGCGCCGGACCCCTCAGCCCCGGCCTCACCCTGGCCCTGGAGCCGGAGGAGCGCCGGCAGCTGGCCGAGCTGGCCGCCGCGCACGCCGGTGCCGCGATCGGGCCGCAGGCGCACGCCTTCTTCCGCGAGGCGCCCGTCCTGGCCCAGCAGCTGCCGCACCGGCTGCGCGCTGCGCTGACCGGCATGCGCCAGCGCGAGGACACCGCCTTCGCCCTGGTCACCGGCCTGCCGGTGGACGACGAGGCGCTCGGCGACACCCCGGACACCTGGCGCGACCCGGCGGCGGTCCGCCGCACCGACCGGTACGAGAGCCAACTCGCCCTGGTGGGGTCGGTGTTCGGAGAGCTGTTCGGCTGGAACACCCAGCAGGGCGGCGCCATGATCCACGACGTGCTGCCGATGCGCGAGTTCGAGAACACCCAGATCAACTTCGCCAGCCAGGAACCGATCTGGTGGCACACCGAGGACGCGTTCCACAGCCACCGCCCCGACTACGTCGGGCTGCTGTGCCTGCGCAACCCGCAGCGGGCGGCCACCACGGTCAGCTGCGCCGCCGACTGGGACCTGTCGGACCCGAAGTACGACCTGCTCTTCGAGGAGCGGTTCCGGCACCGCCCGGACGAGTCGCACGCTGACGCCGCCGAACCGGTCAAGCCCCGCGCGCTGCTCACCGGCGACCGGGCCCACCCCTTCGTCTGCGTGGACCCGTACTTCCTGGAGCAGCCCGCCGACCCGGTGGTGGCGGCGGTCCTGCGTGACTTCTACGCGGTGGTCGAGGCGGCGCTGCAGCAAGTGGTGCTGGTGCCCGGCGACATCCTGGTCGTGGACAACCACCGTGCCGTGCACGGGCGCAAGCCCTTCCGGGCGAACTACGACGGCCGCGACCGCTGGCTCAAGCGGATGTCGGTGAGTCGGGACCTGCGCCGCAGCTGGCCCGCCCGGGCCGCGGGCGCACGACAGATTCTGGACGGCAATGAGCACTGATACGGCCGCCGCTGGCACGGCGCCCACTGGAACGGCGAGCACGGGGACGACGGTGAACGGGGAGACGACGGTGGCGGTGCCCACAGACTGGACATCGGTGATCGAGGCATTCGCGGCGCAACGGGCCGAACGGCCGCACGCCCCCGCGGTGACCGGCAGCTACGGCGACTGGTCGTACGAGCAACTCGGCCTGCTGGCCGACCGGGTGGCCACCGCCGTGCCCGCCGGCCGGGAAGCCAGGGTCGGCTACCTGGGCGCCCGTGACCAGCGCTTCCTGGCCGTGGTGCTGGGAGTGCTGGGCAGCGGCGCGGCCTACGTGCCGCTGGACCCGGCCTGGCCCGCCGCGCGGATCGCCGAGGTGGCCGAGGAGTCCGGCCTGGCCCGGGTGTTCGTCGACGGGGCGCACGCGGCCGTGGCGGCCGCGGCCGGCCTTGCCGACGTCGTCCACGTCGACGAGGTGCTCGCCGTCGCCGAGCCGCCCGCGCCCGCCGTGCGCCGGGACGGTTCCGCGGCCGATCTCGCCTACGTGGTCTTCACCTCCGGATCGACCGGTCGGCCCAAGGGCGTGCTGACCGAGCACGCCGCGCTGCTCAACAACTGCGCGGGCATCGCCGCACGCTGGGGGCTGACCGAGGACGACCGGGTGCTCCAGTTCACCACGCTCGGCGTGGACATCACCCTGGAGGAGGCGTTCTCGGCCTGGGTGGCCGGGGCAGCGCTGGTCCTGATGGACCCGGCCGTCGGCGCTGACCTCGCCGCCTTCACCGCCTTCCTGGCCGAACACCGGGTCAGCGCGCTCGACCTGCCCACCTCCTTCTGGTCGACCTGGCTCGCCGCCGTCGAGGCCGGGGACGTCCCGCCGCCGCCCGCCACCGTGCGGGTCGTCGCGGTCGGCAGCGAGGAGGTCGGCTCCGACGAGATCGCCCGCTGGCACGCGGTGGCCGGCCCGTACGGCGCGGTCTACAACATGTACGGCTCCACCGAGCAGGCGATCACCTCGATCGTGGCCGGCCCGATCGCCCCGGGCGATCCGATCGGCACTGGTGTCATCGGCACCCCGCTGCCCGGCGTCCGAGCGTACGTCCTGGACGGCGACCGGCGGCCGGTCCCGCCGGGGGCGCCCGGCGAGCTGTACGTCGGAGGCCTGGCCGTCGCCCGCGGCTACACCGGCCAGCCCGCCCGCACCGCCGCCCGGTTCCGGCCCGACCCGTTCGCGGAGGAGCCCGGCGCCCGGATGTACGCCACCGGCGACCGCGCCGTGGCCCTCACCGACGGCAGCTTCCGCTTCGCCGGCCGCATCGACGACCGGTTGAAGGTCCGCGGCTTCACCGTGCAGCCGCGCGAGGTCGAGCTGGTCCTACTGGGCGTGCCCGGCGTGGCCAAGGCCGTGGTCGCGGCCGAGCCGGGCCCGGACGGCCGGGACCGCGTGGTCGCCGAGGTGTTCGCGACCGTCCCCGGCGGCGAGGTCGAGCGGCTGGTCGCCGCCCTCACCGCCGCGACCGCCGAGCGGCTGCCCGCCCCGGCGCAGCCACAGCGCTACACCGTTCACACCGACGACGCGGACGAGCCGCGCACCCTGCGCCCGGCCGCCGCCCGCGCCGCGGCCGGGTCCGCGCCGGAGGACCTCGGCCACCCGGCCGCCGTCGCGGCCGTCACTGCGCTGTGGCAAGAGCTGCTCGGCGCGCAGGAGATCGGCCCGCACGACAGCTTCCTGGACCTCGGCGGCAACTCGCTGATGGTCACCCAGCTGGTCACCCGGCTGCGCAGCCGGCTCGGGGTGGAGCTGGGCTTCGCCGAGTTCTTCGCCGCGCCGACCGTGGCCGCGGTGGTGGCCGCCGTGGTCGCCGCCGACGCCCCGGTGACCGGGCAGACCGGCCCGGTCGTGCTCACCCCGCGCGAACTGCCGCGCACCGGCGCCGAGCAGGGACCGGCCTGGTCCGGTCAGGAGCGGATGTGGTTCCTGAACCGCCTCGCCCCCGAGTCAGCCGCCTACAACCTGCCGCTGGTCTTCGAGGTGTCCGGCCCGCTCGACCTCGGCGCCCTGGAGCGGGCGCTGCACACCGTGCTGGAGCGGCACGAGCCGCTGCGCACCGCGATCCGGTTCGAGGACGGCCGCCTGGTGCAGTCCGTCCGCCCGGTCGCCGTCCGGATCGAGACCGCCGTCACCGCCGCCACCTCGGCGGAGGAACTGCGGGCCGCCGACGGGCTGTTGGCCGCCTTCGTGGCCCGCCCGTTCGATCTGGCCGCCGGCGCGCTGCTGCGCGCGGCGCTGCTGGACTGCGCGGACGGGAACCGGCTGTTGGCCTTCGCGGTGCACCACTCCGCGTTCGACGAGTGGTCCTCGGGGCTGTTCGTCGCCGAGCTGGGCGCCGCCTACGCGGCCACCGCCCGCGGGGCCGAGCCGGCCCTGCCGCCGCTCGGCGCCCGCTACCTCGATCTCAGTGCCTGGCAGGCCGGCTCCGAGTTCCGGGCACACGCCGAGGGCCTGCACGGCTTCTGGCGCGAGTACCTGGACGGGCTGCCGCAGAGCCTGCCGCTGCCGGCCGACCGGGAGGCGCCGCGCGAGCCCAGCGGTGCCGGCGGGGCCCGGGCCTTCACCGTCGGCCCGCGGCAGACCGCGGCCCTCACCGCGCTCGCCCAGCGCGAGGGCGTCACCCGTTACCACGCCCTGCTCACCCTGTATGCGGTGTTCCTGGCCAGGCACGCCGACCAGTACGACCTGGCGATCGGCGTGCCCACCGCCAACCGCGGCTCGGAGGAGTTGGAGCGGCTGATCGGACTGTTCGTCAACACCCTGCCGGTGCGGGCCGACCTGACCGACAACCCGCGCTTCGCCGAGGCCGTCCAGCGGCTCAGCCACAGCACGCTGGCCGCGCAGGGGGCCGCCGACCTGCCGCTGGACGAGATCGCGCGGGCCACCGGCCGGCCCGGCACGCCCGGCGAGAACCCGATCTTCCGCACCATGTTCCTGATGGACGAGGAGCGGGTCGACCTCGACCTGGTGGGCACCCGGGTCACCACGCTGGAACTGCCGGCCCGGACCTCGACGCTCGACCTGACGCTGATCCTCGGCGAGTACGACGGACGGATGGAGGGCCGGCTCTGGTACTCCGCCGACCTGTTCGACGAGGAGAGCGCGGACCGGCTGGTCGAGACCTTCCTCGCCCTGGTCGACCGGGTCGTCGCCGACCCCGACCTCAAGGTCAAGGACATCCCCTTCGTTCCGGCCGGGGCCCGGGCGCTGACCGTCGGCGAGCCCGCCGCCGGGCCCCGCGCGCCGCTCGCCCTGCAGATCGCCGAGACCGCCCGCCGGTACCCCGAGCGGACCGCCGTGGTCGCCGACGGCGCGAGCCTGACCTACCAGGATCTGCTGGCGCTGGTCGACGACATCCGCGGTCGGCTGCTCGCGGCCGGACCGGTGCCGGAGTTCGTCCCGCTGGTGCTGCCCGGTGGGTCGGCGATGCTGGCCGCCATGGTCGCGGTCAACAGCCTCGGCGCGGCCTTCGTCCCGGTCGACCCGGACTGGCCCGCCCAGCGCATCACGGACATCCTCGCCGAGCTGGGCAACCCGCTCGCGGTGGTCGCCGCGGACGAGGCGGCGCAGTCCGCGGTCCGGGCCGTCCGGACAGTGCGGGCGCCCTCGGCGCCGGTCGGCGAGCACGCCCCGACCCCGTGGCAGCTCGCCCCGGAGCACGGCGACCGGCCGATGTACGCGATCTACACCTCGGGTTCCACCGGACGCCCCAAGGGCGCGGTGGTCCACCACCTCGGCGTCGCCAACCGGATCGCCTGGATGAACCGCGAGTTCGGCGCCGAGGCGGCCGACACCGTGCTGCAGACCACCCCGCCGGTGTACGACAGCTGCGTGTGGGAGTACCTGTGGCCGCTCACCCTCGGCGGACGTGCGGTGCTGTCCGGGCCGACCCTCCAGGCCTCGCCGGAGCGGCTGCTGGAGGTCATCGCCGCTCACCGGGTGCGCACCATCGACCTGGTCCCGGCCATGCTGGACGGCCTGGTGCGGCACGCGGTCGGCCGCCCCGAGGCGGTCGAGGCGCTGGGTTCGCTGCGGGTCGCCATCGTCGGCGGCGAGGAACTCGGCCGGGGCGTGGCCCGTCGCTTCGAGGAACTCGGCCTGCCCGCCCGGCTGTACAACCTGTACGGCCCGACCGAGGCCAGCATCGGCTCGATGTTCC
The DNA here is from genome assembly GCF_042755465.1 of Kitasatospora sp. NPDC059160. Taxonomy (NCBI): domain Bacteria; kingdom Bacillati; phylum Actinomycetota; class Actinomycetes; order Kitasatosporales; family Streptomycetaceae; genus Kitasatospora; species Kitasatospora sp. NPDC059160. Next base: position 51,365 of record NZ_JBHZCN010000003.1, read on the forward strand.
ACCGGGTCACCGGCGGTGACCGGGGCCGGGTGCTGATCGGCCGGCCGATCGACGGCACCGGCGCGGTCGTCCTGGACGAACGCCGCCAACTCGTCCCGGTCAACGTGGTCGGCGAGCTGTACTTGGCCGGCGACTGCGTCGGCCTCGGCTACCTCGACAACGCCGGCGAGACCCGGCGCCGGTTCGTGGAGAACCGCTTCGCCGGCGACCTTCCCGGCACCAGGCTCTACCGCACCGGTGACCTGGCCCGGGTGCGGCCCGACGGCGAGGTGGAGTTCCGGGGCCGCGCCGATGAGCAGATCAAGATCCGCGGTGTCCGGGTCGAACCCGCCGAGGTCGTCGCCGCCCTGGAGGCCCACCCCGGGGTCGCCCAGGTTGCCGTCCTCGCGGCGCCCGTCGCCGGCGCCGGCGACCGGACCAGGGAGCGGGTCGCCGCCCTGCTCGCTGCCGCGCCGGCCGAACTGGCCGCCGCCGCCTGGCAACGCGTCACCCGCGCCGGCATCGCCCCGACCACCACCACAGATCCGGAGCACTGACCATGCTGCGTCGCTACAAGGACTTCTCCATCGAAGTGGGGCTGCACCGCGGCTCGTTCATCGCCGCCCCGCGTGCCGAGCAGCAGCGCTGGGTCGTGCACCGGGCCGTGGACGAGCTGGCCGAGCAGTTGCGCCACCTCGACGTGATCGCCCCGGAGTTCGTGGACGGCACCACCCGCGGCGAGATCAACGCCGAATGGCACGACAGCGAGGCCGACTACCACGACGGCTCGCTGATCATCGAGGGCCAGCAGGTGATGCAGGACTGGGAGGCCGCGCTGATGCGCCGGATGGCCGAACGGGTCGGCGCCGGCCACGGCGACATCCTGGAGATCGGCTTCGGCCTCGGCCTCTCCGCGACCTTCATCGAGGAGCAGGGCGTCCGCTCGCACACCATCGTCGAGTTCAACGACCAGGTGCTGGAGGTGGCCAAGGCCTGGCGCGCTCGGCGCCCGGACTCCGACATCGAGCTGATCCAGGGCAACTGGCAGTCCGTCATGCCCACCCTGGGCGACTTCGACGGGATCTTCTGGGACGCCTTCCCCACCAGTGAGGACGAGTTCGACCAGTACGTCCTGCGGGACAGCACGGTGGCCGAGGCGTTCTTCTCCGAGGCTGCCGCCCACCTGAGGCCCGGCGGGGTGTTCACCTACTACACCAACGAGCGTGACTCGCTCAGCCGGCGCCACCAGCGCAGTCTGCTGCGGTATTTCAGCTCGTTCTCGGTGGAGGTCGTGGACGGGCTCGTCCCGCCCGCGGACTGCCAGTACTGGTGGACGGACCGCATGACGGTCGTCACGGCCACCCGCTGAACCCGGTGAGAGAGGAAGACACCCCCATGCTGCCCAGCCTTGATGACCTGACCGAGGACCAGCTGGCCGAGCTGGAACGGCTGCTGTCCCCGACCGGGACGTCCGACCGGGAGACGGCGCCGCACGAGTTGGTCGCCTACTACGTCCCGGCCGACGGCGCCCCGGCGCCGCTCGCCGCCGAACTGCGCGCCCACGTCGCCACGCTGCTGCCGGCCTCCCATGTGCCGGTCCGGTTCACGGCGGTGGCCGAACTGCCCCGGCTCGCCAACGGCAAGATCGACCGCCGCGCGCTGCCGGCCGCGGCCCCCGCCCCGACCGGGTCCGACGAGTCGGCCGGCACCGGAACCGCGCCCGCCGACGACGTCGAGTGCTGGCTGGCGGGTGTCTGGGCCGACGTGCTGGAGCGGCCGGTCGGCACCGTCGAGGCGGACTTCTTCGCCCTGGGCGGCAGTTCGCTGCGCGCGGTGCGGGTGCTCTCCCGGATCGAGGCGGTCATCGGCGTCGAACTGCGCCTGGCCCGGTTGTTCGAGGACGCGACGCTCGCCGGCCTGGCCGCGCTGGTGCGCGACCAGGCCGACCGGGTGCCCGACTTCGCCGCGATCGTCGCGGTCGCCGCCGAGGTGTACGGCCAGGACGCGGACGAACCGGCGGCCGCCCGTGCCTGACCTCGCACCGCGCTTCACCGGCCTCGCGCTGTACGGCAGTTGCTACCAGCAGTGCGTCGCCAACCTGCTCGACTGGCAGGGCGTGCCCGCCGCCGAGGAGGCCGTCGGCATGAGCTGGGGCTTCTCTCGGCCCGGCGGTGCGGCCTTGGACGGCAGCGGCCGCTGGCTCGCGGCGGCCGGCGCCGGGTACGGCCTCGACGTGGCCGACCTGCGGTTCGCCGACCCGGAGCAGGCGGGCGCGTACGAGCGGGAGAGCCTGGCGGCCGGCGTGCCGGTGGCCGCCGCCGTGGACGCCTTCCACCTGCCCTCCCCGTTCGAGGGCAAGCAGCACATCACCCACTGCGTGATCGCGGTCGCTGCGGACGCCGATGGGGTGGTCGTCGTCGACCCGATGAACAACCCCGAGCCGGTCCGGTACCGCCCGGTCGACTGGGCGCGGCTGCGCTCCGGGCCGAGCGCCCAGGACTCCCGGCTTCTGCTGGTCCGATCGGGGCCCACCCGGCGCCCCGGGCCGGTCGCCCTCGCCCGGCAACTCGGCGAACAGCTGCGCGCGCACGACGAGCAGGACGCCGCCGCGCTCGCCGACCACCTGGCGGCTGATGCCACCGGAGCCCCGGACGTCAGCGGGGTCGCCGCCGAGCGGATGTACCTCGCCCGGTTCCTGGCCGCGCTGGCCCGCCCGCTGCCCGAACTGCGGCCGGTCGCCGAGGGCCTGGCCGCCCTGGAACGCCGCTGGTACCTGGCCCACACCATCGCGCTGGAGTCCGGCGGCGTCCCGCCGCAGCGCCAGCTGCGGCTGGTCCGCGACCTCGGCGAGCGCGACCAGGAGCAGCGGCGGGCCGCGGCCGAGCTGCTCTCGGCGATCCACCGGAACCACGAGGAGGACCAATGACCACCACCCGAGAGCGCTGCGAGCGCGCCGTCCGGGACGCGCTGGCCCGCAACGCCGAGGTGGAGCCCTCCGCCGACCTGCTGGCGGTCACCGACGACCTGTACGACCACGGCCTGACCTCGCTCGCCTCCGCCCGGGTGATGCTGGCCGTGGAGGGCGCGTTGGCGATCGAGTTCCCGGAGCGGATGCTCACTCGGGCCCTGTTCGCGAGCATCGACCGGCTCACCGACGCCTGCGTCGAGGTGCTGGAGACCGAGGGAGCCGCACGGTGACGACCGACCTGGATACCGTGCCGGCACCCGCCCGGCCGGCCGGAGCCGCGACGCTGACCGAGGAGGCGGCGCTCGCCGCGATCGCAGTCCGCGCCGAACTGCTCGAACGCGAGGCAGTCCGCGCCGACCGCACCGCCACCGTCCCGGCTGCGAGCATCGCCGCCCTGCGCGAGGCGGGCCTGTGGTCCGCGGCGGTGCCCGTCGAGTACGGAGGCCCCGGCCTGGGCGTCGAGCAGCTCACCCGGATCGGCTCCCGGCTCGGCGGGCACTGCGCCGCTTCCGCGATGATCTGGGCAATGCACCAGCTCCAGGTCGCCTGCCTGGCCCGCTCGGCCGCCGCCTCCCCGGCGCTCGCCGGGTACCTGACCGAGGCGGCCCGCGAGCAGCACCTGATCGCCTCGGTCACCTCCGAGGCGGGCATCGGCGGCAACCTGCGCACCAGCCGGGCGGCGCTCGTCCCGGACGGCGGGTTGCTGCGCCTGGAGAAGCGGGCCACCACCGTCTCGTACGGGTCGGTCGCGGACGCCTTCCTGATCACCGTCCGCCGGGACGAGCAGGCCGCGGCCACCGACCAGGTCCTGGTGCTGGCCCGGCGCGACCAGCTGGAGCTGGAGCAGACCGGCGGGTGGAACACCCTCGGCATGCGCGGCACCGTCAGCCCGCCGTTCCTGGTGCGGGCCGCCGTCCCGGCCGACCAGGTGCTCGCCGAGCCCTTCGGCACCACCGCCACCCGCTGCATGGTGCCGCTCTCGCACGTGCTGTGGGCCGGCGTCTGGACAGGCGTGGCGGGCGACGCGGTGCGCCGCGCGGCGCGCTTCACCCGCGCCCGGGCGCGGGCCGCGCTCGGCAACGGCGGGACCTTCGCCGATGAGCGCCTCGGCGAGGTGCACGCCCGACTGGCCCTGCTGCAGGGCGCGGTCCGCAGCTTCGCCGCGGACTACGCCCGCTGGGACGGCGACGCGGACGGTGAACACACCGTCACCACCCGGGCCAACGCCCTGAAGACCTCGGTCTCCGTCGAGGCCGCCCGGATCGCCGAGGCGGCCCTGGAGATCTGCGGCATGGCCGGTTACACCGAAGACGGCCCCTACTCCGTCGCCCGGCACATCCGTGACCTCCATTCGGCCCGGCTGATGGTCTCCAACCGGCAGATCGACCTGGCCACCTCCGACCTGCTGCTCCTCGGCGAAAGGGCGTTTCAGCTGTGAAGGACACCGGAATCCCCGGAGCGCCCGCGCTCGGGCCCGCGTTCGAGCGGACCGTCGCCGAGCTCCAGGACGCGCTCACCGCCACGGCCGGGACCGGCCACGGTCCGGTCTGGTACCCGCCGCTGATGAGCGCCGCACGGATCGAGCGGGCCGAGTACGCGGAGTCCTTCCCGCACCTGCTCGGCACCGTGCACGCCTACGCGTCCGACCGGTCCGACCAGCGCGGCGGACCGGCCGACGAGCGCCCGGCCACCGATGTCGTGCTCGCCCCGGCGGTCTGCTACAACCTTTACGCCGAACTGGCGGGCCAGCAGCTGGACGACCAGGTCGTCCTCGACGCGGCCGGCTACTGCTACCGGCACGAGGCGACCAGCGAGACCGGTCGCTTCCGCAGCTTCCGGATGCGCGAGTTCGTCACCGTCGGCTCGGCCGAGCAGGCCGCCGACTGGCGGGACTCCTGGATACCGCGCTGCGAGACGTTCCTCGGCGGGCTGGGCCTGGACGTCCGGGTGGTCTCCGCGACCGACCCGTTCTTCGGTCCGGGCGGGCGGCTGATGCGTTCCACCCAGCTCGAACAGGGGCTCAAGTACGAGTTCGTGGCCAAGCTCACCGACACCGACCCGGGGACGGCGATCGCCTCGGCCAACCGGCACCGGGACCACCTGGGCCGCCGGTTCGACATCCGCCACGGAGAGGACGCCGCGCACAGCTCCTGCGTGGCCTTCGGCCTGGAGCGGATCGCCCTCGCCCTGGTCCACGCGCATGGCGAGGACCGGCGCAACTGGCCCCGGATCACTGCGCCGGACGCCCTGACCGCAGTCTGACGACGTCTCGAGGAACGGCATGGCAACCGGCGGATTCGAACGCTTCACCCAGCTGACCGCGCAGCAGCGGCAGACCTTCCTGGCGCGCGCCGCGGCCAACCCCGCGGCGGCCGCCCGGCTCCGGCTCTCGGAGGCCCAGCGGCGATTCTGGTTCCTGGAGCGCCTCACCGACGGCGGCGCGCTCTACAACCTGCCGTCGGCGCACCGCTTCCGCGGGCGGTTCAGCGTGTCCGCGCTGCGCCGTGCGCTGGCCGAGCTGGCGCAGCGGCACGAGATGCTGCGGATCCGCTACGTCGAGGTGCTGGGCGAACCGCTGCAACTGCCTTCCGGCGCACCGCTGGAGTGCCCGCTGGTCGACCTGAGCGACCTGGCCGCCGCCGAGCGCGAGGCCGAACTGCTGCGGCACACCGAGGCGGACGCGCGCACGCCGTTCCTGCTGGCCGGGGGCCCGCTGGTGCGGGCCTCCGTGCTGCGGCTGGCCCAGGACGACCACGTCCTGCTTCTCAACCTGCACCACAGCATCGCCGACGGCTGGTCACTGGACCTCCTGTACGGCGAGCTGGAGTCCCGGTACGACGCCCACCTGGCCGGCGGTCCGGCCCCCGAGCCGGTGCCGACCGCCAGCTACCCCGGGTACGCGGCCGGCCAACGGGAGTGGCTGGACGGTCCGGACGCGGAGCGCAGCCTGGCCTTCTGGCGCACCGAACTCGCCTCCGCTCCGGCCGACCTGGGGCTTCCCGCCGACGAGGTGGACCCGGCGCGCCGGCCCGGCGAGGGCGCGGTGGTCTCCCGGGAGCTGTCCGGGACGGTGACCGGTGCGCTGCGCGAGCTCGGCCGGGCCGAGGGCGCGACGCTGTTCATGGTGATGCTCGCCGCCTACGCGGCGGTCCTGCGCCGGCACACCGGCCGGGCGGACCTGGTGATCGGCAGCCCGGTCTCCGGGCGAGCGCAGGCGGAGTGGTCCGAGGTGGTGGGCCTGTTCGTCAACACGACGGTGTTCCGGGTCCGGCCCGACGGGGACTCTTCCTTCCAGGAGTTGATGTCGGCCGTGCGAGGCTCGGCGCTACGGGCCTACGCGCACCAGGACGTGCCCTTCGACTGGCTCGTGGACCGGCTGGGGGTGCGCCGGGAACCCGGGCGCAACCCGCTGTTCTCGGCCTTCCTGTCGGTGGAGGGCTTCTCCGAACGGCCCGTCCGGCTGGGCGGCCTGGCGGGCGAGGACGTGGAGGCGCACTCGGCCACCGCCTGGTTCGACCTGAGCCTCTGGATCGGCGAGCGCCGCGACGGCGGCTTGCGGATCGACCTGACCTACGCGACCGACCGCGTCGCCCCGACCACCGCCGAGCGCCTGGCCGACGACCTGCTCCGGCTGCTGGGCACGGCGGCGGCCGATCTGTCCGCGACCGTCGAATCGCTGGCCCCCCGGCTGCGCGAGGCGCTTCCTGATGTGGCGGCCGGACCCGAGGCCGTGGGCGCGGAGCCGGGGAAGCGCACCGGCCGGCCACCGGTGACCGCACTGGAGCGCACCGTCGCAGACACCTGGGCCGCCATGCTGGAGCGCCCCGAGGTGTACCTGGACGACGACTTCTTCGAACTCGGCGGCCGCTCACTGGTCGCCCTGCAGGCCGTCGCACGGCTCAACGAGATCTGCGGCACCGACCTCCACCCGGTCGAACTCTTCGAGGCCCCCACAGTTGAGTCATTCGCTCGGCTGCTCGGCGAGAGCACGGGCCCCGGGATCGGCGCCGGCCCCGGGACCCTGCGCACCATCCGGCCCGGCAGTGGCCCGGCGGTGCTGTGCCTGCCGCCGATCGGCGGGGACATCCTGTGCTACGCCGCGCTGGCCGGCGCGCTCGACACCGACCGGCCGGTGTACGCAGCCGCCGTCCCAGGCCTGCACGACGACCGCGCCCCGCTGCGCACCGCCGGTGAACTGGCCGAGCACTTCCTCGGCCTGCTGGCCGCCGGGGGAGTTGCCGGGCCGGTCACCCTGGTCGGCTGGTCGCTGGGCGGGGTGGTCGCCGTGGAGATGGCGCACCGGCTGGCCGCCACCGGCCCGCGACCCGAGGTGGTGCTGATCGACACCCCGATGCCCGGCCCCGGCGACGAGGACGCCGACCTGACCGCCGAGTTCAGCCGCTACCTGGCCGCCGCGGCGGGCCACATCGGTTCGGTGGGCACCACCAAGGTCGAGTGTCCCGACGACGGGGCGCTGTGGGCCTGGGTGCGGCAGCAGGGCATCATCGGCCCTGAGCTGGACGAGAGCCGCTTCGGCGCGATGGTCGAGGTGTTCCGGACCAACGTCGGCGTGCTGGCCCGCCCCGGGGTACCCGGGTACGACGGCGAGGTGCTCTACCTGGCTGCCGAGCGGGACGTCGCCGACCGTCGTTGGGTGCCCTGGGAGACCGCCCTGTCCGCCGGGCTGACCGTCCGTCTGGTTCCGGGGGACCACTTCAGCGTCATGACCCGGCCCCGGGTCCGGCGAATCGCGGAGGAGATAGATACATGGTGGAAACGGCGTCCGACGCACGGCGCGGACTCCGCGGGCGCGCGGTGACGGGGCTGGGGCCGGAGTTCGGCAAGTTGTGGCTGGGAAGTGCGGTCTCCAACCTCGGCGATGGGGCGAGCTTCGTTGCGGTCCCGCTGCTCGCCTCGTCCCTGACCGACCGTCCGGAGCTGGTGGCCGGGTTGTCCACCGCCTACGCGGTGCCACGGCTACTGGTGGCGGTACTGAGCGGCGTCGCCGTGGACCGCTTCGACAGGCGTCGGCTGCTGGTCGGCGTGAACCTGGTCCGCGGTGCGGTGCTCGCAGTGCTCGGACTGCTGGTCTGGCTGGGCCTGGCCTCGATCTGGGCGCTCTACGGCGTCTTCGTCGTGCTCGGTCTGTTCGAGACGCTCGCCGACGTCTCGTCCTTCTCGGTGCTGCCCACCGTGGTCGCCCCCAGGCACCTGGACCGTGCCAACGGACGGCTGGCGGCCGCGCAGACCGTCTGCGACGAGATCGCCGGGCCGCCGCTGGGCGGCCTGCTGTTCGGCATCGCCGCGATCCTGCCGGTGCTACTGGATGCCTCGTCCTTCGTGCTCGCTGCGTGTTGCTTCTGGTGGCTGAAGGGCGACTTCACCCCCGGACCAGCCGCCACCGGGGAGGCCGCCGACGGCCCCGGGGAGCCGCGACCGAACGCCCTTGCGCAGATTGGTGAGGGCCTACGCTACCTGGCCGGGCACCGGCTGTTGCGCACCCTGGCGCTGATGTCGGTGGTCACCAACCTGGCATACATGCTGCCGTTCTCGGTGCTGGTGCTCTTCGCCACCAACACCCTGGGACTGAGCCCGGCCGAGTACGGCCTGGCGCTGACCGTCTCGGCGGCGGGCAGCTTGGTCGGCAGCTTCGTGGCCCCGGCAGTGCGCCGACTGCTCGGCACCGGGCGCACCGTCGGCGCGACCCTGTTGCTGGGCGCCGTGGCCTACCTGGTGATGGCCGTCACCGACTCGGCCCTGGTGGTCACCGCGATGCTGGCGGTCTACTTCTTCTACACCACCGTGTGGACGATCACGGTCTCCTCACTGCGCCAGAGCCTGATCCCGGGCGAGCTGATCGGCCGGGTGACCGGGGCCACCCGCACCTTCAGCCTGCTCGGACTGCTGGTGGGGTCACTCGGCGGCGGCCTGCTGGCCGCCCACTTGGGACTGCGAGCCCCGTTGTGGTGCGGGGCCGCGTTGCTAGGCCTGACCGCCCTGCTGTCGCTGCCGTGGTCCCGCCGCAACGAGCCCGACCAGGTGGCGCAGGCGCAGGCCCCGGTCGAGGAAGCTGACCCGCAGCCCGCCAGCTGACGCCGCGGCCACCAAGCCGCCGGGCCGACGTAACCGTCGGGCCGGCGGCTTTCCGCTTCCCGCAGCCCGCCAGGCGAGCCGCCGTGCATTCCCGGCCGGCGGACGCAGACCGGCGGGAACCTGTGCGGGAGAACAGGGGGCAGCCCCTGCCGATTTCGGTGGGCCCGGAGCGTCCGTGTCCAAAGTAAACATTGGCGAACTGTCAGCTCGTCGCCGTGCCGCTCCGGTCGAAAACCGCTGGAGGTCGTGGCGGCGCAGGTGCTCGAAGTCGAGCGTGACCACCACCTCGTCCCAGTGCGTTGCGTTTCGCAGGGCGGCGGCGGTGATCCGCCTACCCGTGGTTCGGTGAACAGGCGCGCCATCGGGTGCGAGTGTGCGGAATCCGGGCGCCATGGGTGTTCGCGCGGGAGCCCCCGTCGGGGCTCCCGCACGGCTGGAAGCCCGCCCCGCAGTCCGCGATTCCCGCAGGAACCCCCGGAGCCGGCGCCCTGGCGGCGGCCGACGACCGGGCCACCCTGAGCAACCTCACCGCCTGCCTGAGCGCCACACCGGCGGCGGCCGAGCAGCGCCCCTCACCAGGCTGGCCCACCAGCTACGACACCGGCCTGCGGTACAAGAACATCGTCGACGACAAGAAGCCGAGCTCGATCGGCGCGTACGACCCGGGCACCGGCGGCCTTCTGCGAGGGCAACCAGCGGGGCGCGACGCTGGGTTCGGCGAAGGTCGGCAAGCCGGGCTGGACTCCGATCACCGGTAATTGGTGAACCGGGCGGCCGGGGGAGTTAGGCCGGGGTGGGTCAGTGGCAGAGGGCTGTGTCCAGGGCGGTGGACATGTGGTGGGCGGCGTCGTCGGAGGGGACGGTGGTGACGGTGATGTTGGCGGCGCGGCCGTCGTCGGTGACGGCGCCGCGGGAGCGGTAGCCGACGATGGTGCCGCCGTGGCCCCAGGCGAGGCCGCCGCAGGAGAGGGGGCGGCTCTGGAGGCCGAGGCCGTAGCGGACGCCCGGGCCGAGGGGGTCGGCGGGGACGGTGGTGCGCATCTGGGCGAGTTGGGCCGGGGGGAGGAGGCGGCCGGCGAGGAGGGCGGTGAAGAAGGTGTTGAGGTCGGTGTTGGTGGAGACGATCGCTCCGGCCGCCCAGGCCATGGAGGTGTCCATGTCGGTGTAGTCGACCGGGGGCGCGTCCGGCAGGCTGAGGTAGCCGTGGGGGTGGGCCTCGTGGACGGTGGTGTCGCCGGGGGTGGGGAAGTAGGTGTGGCGCAGGCCGATGCGGTCGATGACGCGCTTGGTGATCTCCTCGCCGACGGGTCGTCCGGTGACCTTCTGGACGAGGAGCCCGGCGACCAGGTAGTTGGTGTTGTTGTACTCGAAGCTGGTGCCCGGAGCGAAGTGGGCCTTCTGGGCGAGGGCGCCGTCGAGGAGCTCGCGGGGCTCGAAGTAGCGGAACTGGATGGGGATGAAGTCCGCGAGGGCCGGGGCGGCCATGTACTCGGGCAGGCCGCTGGTGTGCTGGAGCAACTGCCGGACGGTGATGGTGTGTCCGTCGATGCCGTCGCCGCGGAGCAGGCCCGGGAGGTAGGTCTCGACGGGTTCGTCGAGGCCGATCTTCCCCTCGGCGACGAGTTGGAGGACGACGACGGCTGTGAAGGTCTTGGTGTTGCTGCCGGCGCGGATCTGGCCGTCGACGGGGGGCTTGGCGCCGGTGGCGAGGTTGCCGGTGCCGGCGGTGTAGGTGCGGGTGCGGCCGTCGCGGCCCTTGACGGAGGCGAGTGCGGCGGGCAGGCCGTCGTCCTTGACCAGGGCGTTGAGGCTCTGCTGGACGGTGTCCGGCTTGCCGCTCGCGAAGGCCGCGCTGGGTGCCAGCGCGCCGGCCGCCAGGGCGCCGGCGGCCACGGCCGTCACGACCGCGATCGTCCGGTGCCGGCCGGGTCGGTGTCGGCCGGGTCGACGGGAAGGTGGGACGTGGCTGTGCTGGATGTGCTCGTTCACTGGGGAACTCCTCTGCCGAAGGGGGGAATTGCCGGGTGTGCGAGGTCAGCGGCAGAGGGCCGCGTCGACCGTGGCCTCGATGTGCTTCCCGGCCTCGTCGCCCGGGATCGCCGTCACCGCGATGTTGAAGGCGCGGCCGTCGTCGGTGACGCCCCCGGAGGTCCGGTAGCCGGGGATGGTGCCGCCGTGGCCCCAGGCGAGGCCGCCGCAGGGGAGCGGCTTGCTCTGGAGGCCCAGGCCGTAGCGGACGCCCGGGCCGAGGAGTTCGGCGGGGACGGTGGTGCGCATCTGGGCGAGCTGGGCCGCGGGCAGGAGGCGGCCGCCGAGGAGTGCGGAGAAGAACGAGTTGAGGTCGGTGTTGGTGGAGACGATCGCCCCGGCCGCCCAACCCCAGGACGGGTCCAGCTCCGTGTAGTCGCGGAGCGAGCCGTCGGCCTCCCGGTTGTAGCCCTGGGGGTGGGCCTCGTGGACGGTGGTGTCGCCGGGGGTGGGGAAGTAGGTGTGGCGCAGGCCGATGCGGTCGATGACGCGCTTGGTGACCTCCTCGCCGAGCGGCCGCCCGGTGACCTTCTGGATGATCAGGCCGGCCAGCAGGTAGTTGGTGTTGCAGTACTCCCAGCTGGAGCCCGGGGCGAAGTGGGCCTTCTGGGCCAGGGCCGCGTCGAGGAGCTCGCGCGGTTCGTAGTACCGCTTCGGGCTGGTGAGGATGGCGCCCTTGTCCACGTACTCGGGCAGGCCGCTGGTGTGCTGGAGCAGCTGGCGGACGGTGATGGTGTGTCCGTCGATGCCGTCGCCGCGCACCAGGCCCGGGAGGTAGGTCTCGACGGGCTCGTCGAGGCCGACCTTGCCCTCGGCGACGAGTTGGAGGACGACGACGGCGGTGAAGGTCTTGGTGTTGCTGGCGGCGCGCACCTGGCCGTCGACGGGGGGCTTGGCGCCGGTGGCGAGGTTGCCGACGCCGGCGGTGTAGGTGCGGGTGCGGCCGTCGCGGCCCTTGACGGAGGCGAGTGCGGCGGGCAGGCCGTCGTCCTTGACCAGCGAGTTCAGGCTCTGCTGGACGGTGTCCGGCTTGCCGCCCGCGAAGGCCGCGTTCGGTGCCAGTGCGCCGGCCGCCAGGACACCGGCGGCCACGGCGGTCACGACCGCGGCCGCCCGGTGCCGGCCGGGTCGGCGGGAGCGCTGGACGCGGCTGTGCGGTGTGTTCTCGTACACGGAGGAACCCCTCTGAACGGACCGTGCCGGTGATTTCCGGCCTGGGTCAAGAGGACCATTCAGAGGTGGGGGAGTTCGTCCGCGCCCAGGACGAGACCGAACCCGGGAGTCGGCTCCGGGAGGCGCCCCCGGGCAGGACCGTGCTCCTGGCCCGGGGCGGGGACCGGACCACCCGCCGCGATCGGCGGGGGTGGGCCGGCGGCGGTGGATCAGCGGGGGCGGATCAGCCGGGACGGATCAGTGGGCGTCGGTGAGGATGCTGGGGAGGACCGTGTCCAGGACGCGCTGGAGTTCGAGCCTCAGGTCCGTACCCTTGAGGTCGTCGCGGCGCAGTCGGAACAGGGCGCCGAGGTAGGCGTCGCGCAGGAGGTGGCCGACCTGGAGGGGGTCGGTGCCGGGGCGGATCCGGCCCTTGGCGAGGCCGGTCCGGATCACGTCCGCGAACACCTCGGCGGTGTAGGGGTGTTCGGTGATCGGCAGGCCTGCCCGGACCCAGCACATCAGCATGACCTGGTTGAGTTCGGCCGGCTCCTCGTCGTTGATGTCGACGAGGGCCGTCATGCACCGTGCGAGGGCTCTACTGACGTCCACTGCCGCGAGCGCCTCCTGCTGGAGCTTGTCCTCCAGCCGCTCTCTGCGGCGGTTGCTCCAGGTGGTGATGAGCTCTTCCTTGTGCTGGAAGTGGTTGAAGAAGGTGCCCCGGGCGACGTCGGCGCGTTCGGTGATGTCGTCGATCGTGGTCTGCTCGAACCCCTTCTCGGCGAAGAGGCTCAGGGCGGCCGAGAAGATACGTTCCCTCATCCGCTGCTTGTTGCGCTCCCGGCGGCCCGTCGGGACAAGTGCGACGGAGGCTTCGTCGGCCATGCGTTCTCCTGTGGGGTGAGGGTGTCAGTTCCTGAGGTCCTGCTCCACGGGTGGGGAGCTCCTCGGTCACCGGTACGGCATCCGAACGAGCCCGCGGAGGGCTGGGTCGGCCCTTGCATAACTTATACTAGGATTTAAGTTTAGAGTCACATGCCAGGTTCATGTCGGTCGGGGCCGCGGCGCCGCACACTTTCTGACGGCGAGACGTCAATCACAGTGCAGCGATGGACAGATGGGGCAAACTACAGTCCTACGAGCGACCCTTTCCCGACCCCATCGCCGATCGGAGCCGCACCCATGGGTGAGCAGACCCAGACGCAGACCATGCCGCGCACGGCGGCGATCCCGCCTGAGGTCCTCAGCCGTTTCGCCGACGGCGGCGTGGACCTGGAGGCGATGTTCGCCTCCGGGCACCTCGGCAACCGCATGGGCATCGTGCTGGTCGAGGCCACCGCCGACCGGGTGGTGGCCACCATGCCGGTCGAGGGCAACACCCAGCCCTACGGCCTGCTGCACGGCGGCGCCTCGGCCGTCCTGGCGGAACACGTGGGCTCGATCGGTGCGACCCTCCACGCCGGCCCCGAGCGGGTGGCGGTCGGGGTGGAGCTGAGCTGCACCCACCACCGGGGGATGCGCGAGGGGGTGGTCACCGGCACGGCGACTCCCGTCCACCGCGGCCGCAGCACGGCGACCTACGAGGTCGTCATCACCGACGACCAGGGCCGCCGGGTCTGCACCTCGCGGCTGACCTGTCTGATCCGGGACGTGGCCCCGCGCGGGACGGGCGCGTCGGACTGACGGTCCGTCACCTCGGATCCACCGACTTCGAAGGCGCCGCCCGGCGATCGGGCGGCGCCTTCGGCGTCGTGGGTGGGCCCATCGGTGAGTCGTGCGCAGACGGCTACCTCGCGCGGCCGGCGACGGTGCTGTCGTGGACGATGCTGGGCAGCAGGAAGTCCACGATGCTTTGCAGCTCCGCGGCCAGGCCGTCGTCCTTCAGGTCGCCGCGGCACCACCGGAACAGCGCGCCCAGGTAGGCGTCCCGCAGGAGGTACCCCACCTGCATCGGGTCCACGCCGGACCTGATCCTGCCCTCCGCCAGTCCGGCCCGGATCACGTCGGCGAACACCTCGGCCGTGCGCGGCGGCTCGGTGATCGGCAGGCCCGCCCGCACCCACGAGGTGAGCATGACCCGGTTGAACTCCGGCTCCTCCTCCTCGTTGATCTCGACGAGTGCCGTCATGCACCGCCCGAGGGCGACGCACAGCTCGTCGTTCGAGGGCGTCCTCTGGCGCATCTTCTCCTCGAATCGCGATTGGCGCTGGCTGCTCCAGGTGGTGACGAGCTCTTCCTTGTGCTGGAAGTGGTTGAAGAACGTGCCGCGCGCGACGTCGGCGCGCTCCGTGATGTCGTCGACCTTCGTCTGCTCGAAGCCCTTCTCGGCGAAGAGGCTCAGGGCGGCGGAGAAGATTCGTTCCCTCATCCGCTGCTTGTTGCGTTCGCGGCGGCCCGTGGCAACGGGCGCAAGAGGGGGTTCAGCAGCATACATACGTTCTCCAGCGACAAGGGAGTGGACCTTGTAACCATCTGTAGCGCGGCCCGTACGGCCGGGCCCGGTCCTCCTCTGCGGAGTTATACCAGAAGTTAACTTTGATGCGTAGTATTCGTTTAAACCTCAGTCGATTCCAGTAGCCGACCGATGGTCTCCTGACCGAGCAGGCGCCCCACGGGCAGGTCGATGCCCATGGCGGTCCGGATGCGCTGCCGCAGCCGGACGGCGGTGATGGAGTCGAGGCCCAGCTCGCGCAACGGCCGTCGGCGGTCGATGCGTTCGGGGGTGGTGCCGAGCAGCGCCGCGGCGTGCGTCAGCACGGCCGCCTCGCGGTCGGCGGCCGGCGCGGGGGCAGGAACGGTGGCGGGGACGGAGGTGGCCTCAGCTGCCGGTACGGTCGCGGGCGCGTGCCCGGGCCCGGCCTCCGGCGCCACCGTGCCGGTCAGCCGCAGGAGTTGGACCCCGTGCAGCTCCGCCAGCACGTGGTCCCCGTCGTCCGTGTGCAGCACGACGTCCGCGCGGACGACGGAGTCGCCGGACGCCGTGCCCTCCGCCACCGGCCGGAGCGCGGCCGAGCTCCACACCGGCTTCGCCAGGGCGGTCGCGTCACCGTGCACCGTCACGGCGTCGATGCCGACGGCCAGGTAGCTGTGGCTCGTGCCGTCCGGACCGCCGCGGGGCAGCACGGCGAGCAGCGGCTGCAGCGGCACCTCCCAGGCCGCGGGGTGCCCGGGGGCCGGCAGGTGCATACGCGCCACCGCGAGGCCCGGGCGCCGCCAGAGCCGGCGGACGCCCGCGAGTTCGTCGGGGACGTCGTAGCCGTACCCCCGGACCTCGTCGTAGAAGTCCGGCCCGGGCAGGTACTCGCCGCACTGCGCCAGCAGCGCGTCCAGGCTCCGGGGCGAGGCGCCGCCCCCGGGCGGGGAGGAGGTGACGCGGGCCGTCAGGCAGGTCAGGGCCGGTTCGCCGGCCGATCCCGGGCCGACGACCTGGACGGTCGCGAGGTGGTCGGCGCCCTCGGGCCGCAGCCGGACCCGCAGGGTGGCGCCGAGTGCCTGTCTGCGGTCGACCAGCTCCCCGGTCAGGGTGACGTCCACCAGGCGGTGCTGCCCGCCGAGTTCGGAGCGCGCCGCGCTCAGCACGGCGTCGACGTACAGCATCGGCGGGACGACGGCCGTGCCGCGGAACGATACCCCCAACGCCTCGATGTCCAGCGGCCGTTCGTAGGTGAAGCCGGTGGCCGCCGGGAGGGCGGCCGGGTCCCGCAGGTGCTCGTCGTCCCAGGGGTAGCGGGGCAGCGGCACGGGGCGGACCGCGCCCCGGAACCACCGGGTGAAGTCGAGGCCGGCGCCGGCGGCGTGCAGGCGGCCGGCCGCGCGGGCGAGTTCGGCGCCCTCGTGCTCCCTGCGGCGCAGCGAGGCGACGGTGAAGGCCGGGGCGCCGAGCGCCTCCAGGGTCTCCTCCACGGCCGAGGTCAGCAGCGGGTGCGGGCTGATCTCCAGGAAGACGCTCTCGTCCTGCTTCGCCAGCCGCGCCACGGCGCCGGCGAACCGCACCGGGCGGCGCAGGTTGTCCATCCAGTACCCGGCGTCGAGGGCCGTCCCGGGGACGGGCTCGGCGCGCACGGTGGAGTGCAGCGGCAGCGAGGTGCCGCGCGGGGCGAGGTCGGCGAGGGCGTCGAGCAGTTCGGACCGCAGCGGGTCCATGTCGGGGGAGTGGGAGGCCACGCTGACGTTGACGAACCGGGCCAGTCGGCCGCGCTCCGTCAGGCCCTCGGCGAGCCTGGCGAGGTGCTCCGGATCCCCGGCGAGGACGGTGGAGTGCGGCGAGTTCTCCACCGCGACGCACAGCGCGTCGGGGTAGCGGGCGGCGATCCGCTCGGCCTCGTCCGGGGACAGGTCGGTGGCCAGCATCCGCCCCCGGCCGCCGAGTCGGGCCATCAGCCGGCTGCGGCGGCAGATGACGGCGGCGGCGTCGCGCACCGACAGGGCGCCGGTGATCACGGCGGCGGCCGCCTCGCCCATGCTGTGCCCGACGCATGCGGAGGGGCTGACGCCGAGGTCCTGCCAGAGGGCGGCCAGCGACACCTCCATCGCCCACAGGGCCGGCTGGACGACGTCGATGTCGGTGGGGAACTCCTCCTGCTCGCGGTTCAGCAGCTCGACGACGGACCAGCCCAGTTCGGCCCGGACCGCCGCGTCGCACTCGGCCATGCGCTCGCGGAAGGCGGGGAAGTCCGCCAGCAGCCGGCGCCCCATGCCCGGCCACTGCGCGCCCTGCCCGGGGAGGACGAACACCGTCCGCCGCTGCGGGCCGAAGCCGGCCTCGCCGCGTCCGCCGTCGGCGATCTCCTCGCCGGCCGCCAGTGCCTCCAGCCGGTCGGCGAGCTGCTCGTGGCTGTCGCCGATCGCCCACATCCGGTACGGGTGGTGGTCGCGGCGCAGCGCGGCCGCGGCGCAGACGTCGCGCAGGGGCTCCCGGTGGCCCGCGCCGCCGGGCCGCAGGTGGCGGGCGTAGGCGGTCGCGAGCCGTTCCAGGGACCGCTGCGAGCGGGCGCTGAACACCAGCAGTTCGGGGCGTCCGTCCACCAGCGGCTCGGGGCGCCCGTCCGTCGCGGTGGCCGTCGCGGCGGACGCTTCGGCCTCGGCGGGGTACGGGCTCAGGACGACATGGGCGTTGGTCCCCGACAGGCCGAAGGAGCTGACCCCGAGGTAGGTGTCGTCGCCGTCCCCGAGGGGTTCGTTCTCGGTGACCACGCGGACCGGGGAGTCCGGGGCGGCGATCAGCGGGTGCGGACTGTTCAGGTGGAGCGAGGCCGGGATGACGCCGTGGCGGGCGATCAGGACGGTCTTGATCAGCCCCGCCATGCCGGCGGCCGCCTCGGCGTGGCCGATGTTGCTCTTCACCGAGCCGGTCCGCAGCGGCCGCCCCGGGGCGCGGGCCGGGCCGGCCGCCGCGGCCAGCGCGGACAGTTCCACCGTGTCGCCGACGGCGGTGCCGGTGCCGTGCGCCTCCACGTAGCCGAGGCGGGCCGGGGATATCCCGGCGCTGCGGCAGGCCTCGCGGACCATCTCGACCTGGCCCGGGACGGAGGGCTTGACCAGCAGTCCGCTGCTGCGCCCGTCGTTGTTCACCGCGCTGCCGGCCAGCACCGCCAGGACCGGGTCGCCGTCGCGCCGGGCGTCCGCGAGGCGCTTGAGCAGCACCACGCCGACGCCGTCGCTGCGCACGAAGCCGTCGGCGTCGGCGTCGCCGAAGGCGCAGTGCCCCTCCGGCGAGAGCATGCCCGCCTGCGAGTAGGCGACGGCGTCCCGGGGGGAGAGGACGATGTTGGCGCCGCCGACGACGGCGAGATCGCTCTCCCCGGTGAGCAGGCTCTGCCGGGCCATGTGCACCGCGACCAGGGAGGAGGAGCAGGCGGTGTCCAGCACGATGCTGGGGCCGCGCAGGTCCAGCGCGTAGGAGATGCGCCCGGAGGCCATCGAGCGCAGCTGGCTGCCGACGGTGCGCCAGATGTCCTGGTCGGTCAGCGGCCGGTGCTCGTCGCCGTACTCGGCGGTGGCCTGGCCGACGAAGACGCCGGTCCGGCTGCCGGCCAGGGCGGAGGGGCGGATGCCGGCGTCCTCCAGCGCCTCCCAGACGACCTGGAGCAGGACGCGGTGCTGGGGGTCGATGGCGCGGGCCTCGGCGGGCGAGATGCCGAAGAAGCCGGGGTCGAAGGCGAAGGGGTCGTCGATGAACCCGCCCTTCGCGGAGATGGACTTGCCCGGGGTGGCCGGGTCGGGGGAGTGGTGGGCGGCCGCGTCGTACCTGTCGCCGGGAATCGCCGTGACGCTGTCGGCATTGCCGATCAGGTGCTCCCAGAACTCGTCGGCGTTCGAGGCGCCGGGGAACCTGCATCCCAGGCCGATGACGGCGATCGAGCGGTCGGACGCTACTTCGGGCTGATCCATGGGGCGTACCTGCCTTCATGTACGAGCGAAGCATCGGTGCTACAGAAGTGATAGTCGTTCAATCATTGATGCAAGGTCAAGATTGAACCCGCGCCGCCTAGTTGCATCGCTGGCCACCGAATGGGCCCCTCACCTGCGCCGCTCCGCCGTCGGGCGGTCGCGCGGCGCCTCCGGGTGTGGTCCAGATCGCTCGCTTACTTGGCTTTCAGTAAAAAGTGATACTTGCATCCAACCTCGACTCATGGTCCCATCTTGTCCGGTAGTCGACCAATCCTGAGGAGGCACCTGACATGCCGAGCACGGGGATACGGATCAGCGGCGGCGACGCCGAGGTGGCGTACAGCATCGAAGGCAGCGGGCCGGCCCTGGTCCTGGTGCACGGCACCGGAACCCGCGGAGCCGCCTGGGCCCAGCAGGTCGAGGAGCTGAGGGGGAAGTTCACCGTCGTCACCCCGGACCTGTCCGGCTCCGGTGACACGGTCGACCACGGCGGGCCGCTGACCCTGGGCGACCTGGTCGCGGAGGTGCTGGCGGTGGCCGACCACGCCGGCCTGGACACCTTCCACCTCGCCGGCCACTCCCTCGGCGCCGTGGTGGCGCTGCGCCTCGCGGCCGAGCACCCCGAGCGGGTGCGCTCGGTCGTCTCGCACGCCGGCTGGGCGTACACCGACGAGCGGATGACGGCCGACTTCCGCTACTCGCTCGACCTGCTGCGCACCGACGCGGAGTTGGGCACCGCGCTGGTCCCGCAGATGTTCCCGCTGGCCACCCTCGGCCCCCGCTACTGGGAGGCGACGAACGAGGCGGAGCACGGGAAGCTCGTCCGGCAGATCGCCGACAACTTCCAGCCCGGCACCGCGCGGCAGTTCGAGGTCGGCCTCACCGTCGACCTGCGTCCGCTGCTCGGCGCCGTCGTCGCGCCGGCGCTGGTGTTCGCCAGCGTGCACGACCGCGTCTGCGGAGCCAACCAGCAGCTGCTGCTGCGCGAGGGCATACCCGGTGCCGTCTACGCGGAGATCGAGACCGGCCACAACGCGCTGGCGGAGGACCCCGAGGGGTTCGCCGCGGTGCTCGGCCCGTTCCTCGCGCAGCACACCGGCACCTGAGAACCACACCCGCTGGTCCCGGCCCGTCGGGCCGCCGCAACACACCGATAGTTGGAGGAAGTTCATGTCCGTTTGGCTGATCACCGGCAGCTCCCGTGGCCTCGGCCTGCACATCGCCCGGGAGGCGCTGGCCAGCGGTCACCAGGTCGTCGCGACGGCGCGCGACACGGAGGTCGTGCGTGCGGCGCTCGGCGAGGCCGGCGGCGAGGTGCTGTACCTGCCGCTCGACGTGACCGACGAGCAGCAGGCGCAGGAGGTCGCGCGGGCCGCGTACGAGCGCTTCGGCCGGATCGACGTCCTGGTGAACAACGCCGGCCGGGGGCTGCTCGGCGCCGTCGAGGAGGCCTCGGACGCCGAGGCGCGCGCGGTCTACGACATCAACGTCTTCGGCCTGCTCGCCGTCACCCGGGCGGTGCTGCCGTACATGCGCCGGGAGCGGTCCGGCCGGATCCTCAACATCAGCTCCGTCGGCGGGTTCACGGCCGGCTCGGGCTGGGGCATCTACAACAGCACCAAGTTCGCCGTCGAGGGCCTCAGCGAGGCCCTGCGGGCCGACCTCGCCCCGCTCGGCATCCACGTCACGATCATCGAGCCCGGGGTCTTCCGCACCGACTTCCTGGACGCCTCCTCGCTGCACAGCACCACCCCGATCGACGACTACGCGCAGACCGTCGGCAAGACCCGCGACTGGGCGGTGGACAACAACCACCAGCAGCCCGGCGACCCGGTCAAGGCCGCCCGCGCGATCGTCACCGTGGCCGCGTCGGACGCGCCCCCGGTGCGCCTGCCGCTCGGCGCGGACTGCGTCGCCCGGGTCGAGAGCAAGCTCGAGACCGTCGCCAAGGAGCTCGACACCTGGCGGGAGCTCGCGCTGGACACCGCCATCTGATCAACCGTCTCCGGAGAAGGAGGACCCCGATGAGCTCGGCGAGTTCGGCGGGGCGGGTGGACCCTCGGGTCTGGCTGCTCGCGCTGGGAACGTTCGCAACCGGTACCGACCTGTTCATCGTCGCCGGCCTGCTGCCGGCGGTGGGGCGGGACCTGCACCTCTCGACGGCACTCGCGGGCCAGACGTCCACCGCGTTCGCCGCCACCTACGCGGTGGGAGCGCCGATCCTGGCCGGGCTCACCGCCAAGTTCCGGCGCAAGCCGCTGCTCATCGGGGTCATGCTCGTCTTCGGCCTCGGCAACCTCCTGTCGGCCGTCTCGGCCAACTTCACCGTGCTGCTGATCAGCCGGGTGATCACCGGCGCGGGCGCCGCCCTGTACTCGGCCAACGCCTCCGCGGTGGCCGCCCGGATCAGCCCGCCCGAGGTGCGCGGCCGGGCGCTGGCCATCGTCTACGCGGGCATGACCAGCGCCATCGCCTTCGGGGTGCCGATCGGCAACTGGATCGGCGAACTCTCTTCCTGGCGCTGGGCGTTCGGCCTGGTCGCGGTGCTCGCGGCCGTGACCGTGGCCGGCATCCAGTTCTTCCTGCCGGACGTGCCCACCGGCCCCGGCGCCACCGTCCGGGAGCGGATGGCCGCGATCCGGATCCCGCAGGCCCCCACGCACCTGCTGGTGACGGCGCTGTGGACCGCGGGCACGTTCACCGTCTACACCTACCTCGGCTCCATCCTGGAGCAGGTCACCGGGCTGTCGGCCGGCCAGCAGTCCTGGGTCCTGCTGCTCTTCGGCGTCGGCAGCTTCGGCGGGGTCTTCGTCGGGGGCCGGCTGGCCGACCGCTTCGGCTCGGTCGTCGGCCTCTCGATCACCATCACCGCGCTGGGCCTCTGGCTCGTGGTGCTCACCCCGACCCTCCAGTGGCCGCTGGTCGCGGCGCTCGCCGTCGGCGTGTGGGGCCTGGTGCACTGGCCCAGCTTCCCGCTGCTGCTGCACCGGGCCCTGGGCATCGGCGGGGACCGCGGCGACATGCTCCTGGCGCTGAACAACAGCGCCGTCTACGTGGGCCAGATGACCGCCGCCGCGGTCGGCGGACTGCTCGCCGACGCGGACATGCTCCGCTGGAACCCCCTGGCCGGGGCCGGCTTCGAGCTGCTGGCCGGCCTCGCCCTCGTCGTCAGCGTGGGAGCGCTGCGCCGCAACCGCAAGCACCCGCAGCCGGTGGCCGCGCCCACGGACGCGGAGGAGTCCAGCCCCGCGCTGCGGGGCTGAACCGCGCCGCGCGGCACCGTCCACGGCCGTCCACGGCCGTACCGCCGTCCACCGCCGTCCATCACCTCCAGTACCTCCAGCACCGTCCACCGCCGTACCACCGGCGGCCGGGCGCCGACGAAGGAAGCGCGTCCCGAACGAAGGAACCCCATCCCGCAGGAAGGACACAGCATGTCTTCTCACCAGGAGATGGAAGTCGAGACGGGTCACCGCCTCGCCCCGGAGGTCCGCGCCCTCGCGGACGGACCCAACTTCGCCGCCCTGACCACCCTGATGCGCGACGGAACCCCGCAGACCCAGGTCGTCTGGGTCTCCACCCGGGGTGAGTACCTCGCCCTCAACAGCGAGGTGGGGCGGCAGAAGGTGCGCAACCTGCGCCGCGACCCGCGGGCCACCGTCACCATCTGGCAGCAGGACGACCCGCTGAACTTCGCCGAGATCCGCGGCCGGGTGGTCGAGGAGGTCCTCGGCACCGAGGCCCGCGAGCACATCGACGAGCTGTCCCGCAAGTACCTGGGCGGCCCCTTCGCCGAGGAGTTCATCGCCTCGGACCGCGTGCTGCTGCTCGTCGCCCCCGACCGGCAGCTCGTCCGCGACCACGCGCGCTGGGTGGCGGGCCTGCCCCAGCCCCAGCCCCAGCCCCAGCAACAGCACCAGTGACCGCTAACCGTCCACCCATGCGTGAGGAGTCACAGTGAAGCGCCGCATCCTGATCATCGGAGGGGGCATCGGCGGTCTCGCCGCCGGAGCCGCACTCGGACAGCAGGGCATCGACACCACCGTCGTCGAGATCCAGTCGGAGAACCTCGTCGCCGGCGTCGGCATCAACATCCCGGGCAACGCGCTGCGGGCCCTGAGGCAGCTCGGCCTGCTCGACGAGGTCCTCGGCCACGGCTTCACCTTCGACCGCGTCGACTTCCACGACTCCGCCTCCCGGCTGCTGCTCGCGCTGCGGTCGAAGCTCGGGGTCGACGGCGTGCCCGCCAACTGCGCCATCCAGCGCAAGGACCTGGCCCGGATCCTGGAGAAGGCCTGCGTCGACGTGGGCACGGTGATCCGCTACGGCACCTCGGTGGAGAAGATGAGCACCACCGCCGACGGCGGGGTCGAGACCGTCCTCACCGACGGCAGCACCGAGCACTACGACCTGGTGGTCGCGTTCGACGGGATCCGCTCCTCCTTCCGCAAGGCGGCCCTCGGCATCGAGCCCCGGTTCACCGGCTACTCGGTGTGGCGGGTGGCCCTCGAACGGCACCCCGAGGTCACCCGGAACATGTACTTCCAGGGCATGGGCACCAAGGCAGGGCTCTTCCCGCTCAATACGGATGTCATGTACCTGCTGCACGTGACGCCCGAGCCGGGCAACCCGCGCCACGCGCGGGAGGACTTCCACGGCCACCTCACCCAGCGGCTGGCCGGCTACACCGGCCTGATCGGCGAACTGCGCGACCGCATCAAGCCGGACGACGACATCGTGTACGCGCCGATCGAGGAGGTGCTCCTCCCGCTGCCCTGGTACCAGGACGGGCTGCTGCTGCTCGGCGACGCCGCCCACGCCATGGCGCCGCACCGCACCCAGGGCGCGGCCATGGCCATCGAGGACGCCGCCGTGCTCGGCGAGACGCTCGGCCGGGACGGCGACCTGCGCGAGCTGCTGGCCGAGTTCCAGGACCGCCGCTTCGTCCGCGCCAAGATCGCCCAGGACGCCTCCCGCAACATCCTCCTGTCCGAGATGAACACCACCGACCAGGCGTCCCTGGACCGGCAGCTCGACTTCATCCGGAACGGCCTGGAAGCCGTCGCCCACCAGGTGGACGACGCGCTCAACCAGCCGATCTGACGCCGCACCGCTCCGAAGGGACGAACGCGTGACCAGCACCCCCGCCCCCCTGCCCGACCCGCACCGCCCACCCCTCGGGGCGGCCGACTTCGACGCCCACGTCCGCGCCCTGATGGCCTGGCACTTCGACGACCGCACCGGCTCGCCGTTCTGGCTCGCCCGCCGCGCGGACCTGGGCTTCGACCCGCGCACCGATGTCGCCGGCGCGGCCGACCTGCTCCGCTTCCCCGACGTCAGCCGCGAACTGCGCACCGTCCCGGCGGCCGACCTGATACCCCGGGGCGCCGCACCGGGCCAGGTCTTCCGGGTCTACGAGTCCGGCGGCACCACCGGCGCCCCCAAGCGGATCGTCGACGGCAACTACCGCTCCCGGATGGGCGCCTGGACCAGGCGGCTGCTGACCGAGCACGGCGTGCCCGCGACCGGCGACTGGCTGCACCTGGGCCCCACCGGCCCGCACGTGGTGGCCTTCGACACCTCCCGCTACGCCGAGCCCGCCGGCGGCCTGTGCTACACCGTCGACCTCGACCCGCGCTGGGTCAAGCGCCTGCTCGGCTCCGGCCGGCAGCAGGAGGCCGACGACTACATCGACCACCTCCTCGACCAGGCCCGCGAGGTCCTGCTGAGCCAGCCGGTGCGGGTGCTGAGCACCACGCCCCCGCTGATCGAGGCCATCTGCGCCCGGCCGGAGCTGCACGAACTGGTGGCCTCCCGGGTCGGGGCGATCATCTGGGCCGGCACCTCGTTCAGCCCGGAGAGCCTGCGCGTGGTGCGGGAGGACTTCTTCCCCGACGCCCGCCTGGTGGGGATCTACGGGAACAGCCTGATGGGCGTGGCCCCGCAGCGGGTCCGGACGCCCGAGGACGTCCACGCCTGCGTCTTCGAGCCCTTCGCCGAGACCACCCGCCTGGACCTGGTGGACGAGGACGGCGAGCCGGTCGGCTACGGCGAGCGCGGCCGGGTCAGACTGCACCTGGTCAGCGAGGAGATGTTCCTGCCCAACGTGCTGGAGCGGGACACCGCCGTGCGGGTCCGGCCGACCTCGGACGGCGGCGTCGACGGCCTCGCGGAGGTGACCAGCGTGGCGACCTTCGAGGACGCCGACGTCGTCGAGGGGGTGTACTGAGTGCTCGTCATCGACCCGCTGGTCGCCGGTGAGCACCGGCCGAGCGCCGACCGCACCGTCCTGACCGACGTGCACGGCGAACCGCTCGCGGACGTCGGCCTCGCCCCCCGGCTCGCCGCCCAGGCCGCCGTCAACCGGCTGCGCCGCGACGCCGACGGCCTGCCCCCCGAGCCGGAGGTGTTCCGCACGGCCGCGCGGCTGTTCGCCACCGCCGAACTGGACGGCGAGAGCGCCGACGCGTACGTGCGCCACACCGTGCGCGGCACCGGCCTCGCCTCCACCACCGTCCGGCGCGGCCTGGCGGACATGGCCGCCGAGATCGAGGAACTGCCCGCCACCACCGCGGCGGAGCTGCCCGCCGCCCGGCTGACGCCGACCCACCGCGTCCACCGGGCGCCGGCGGGCCGGCTCTTCACCGCCGTGATGGCCAGCAACCACCCGCTGCCGCACGCCACTTGGGTGCAGCCGCTGCACCACGGCTACAGCGTCGTCGTGCGGCCCGGCAGCCGCGACCCGTTCACCCCGCGCCGGCTGGCGGCCGCCCTGCTGGCGGCCGGGCTGGCGCCGGAGAAGCTGGCCCTGCTGCCCAGCCCGCACGCCGTCGGCTCGTTCCTGCTGAACGCCGCCGACCGCGGCATCATCTACGGCAACGAGCAGGCGGTGAGCGACTGGAGCGACCGCGCCCGGGTCGCCACCCGCGGCCCGGGGCGCTCCCGGGCCCTGCTGGACCTGCCGCTGACCGACGCCCTGCTGGACCACCTGGCCACCAGTGCGGCCTTCGACGGCGGGACCCGCTGCACCAACCTCTCGGCCGTCCTGACCAGCAACGACGTCCACGACACCGCGGCCGCCCTGGCCGGACGGCTGGCGCACCTGCCGGTGCTGCCCGCCGCCGACCCGGAGAGCGTGCTGCTCGTCGTCGGGCGCGAGCGCGCCGACGGGCTGCGCCGGCAGATGGCCAAGCTGGCCACCGAACTCACCGACCACAGCACGCCGTTGTACGGTGAGGACTTCCTGGTCGACCTCGGCGACGGCTCCTTCCTGCCGCGCCCCGTGGTCCTCGCCGCCGACCGCGCGGACCACCCGGCCGTCGGCACCGAGCTGGCCTTCCCGTTCGTCGTGGTCGCCCCCTGGAGCCCGGCCGACGGCATCGCCCCGCTGCGGCCCTCGCTGGTGCTCAACCTGCTGACCGAGAACGCCGCGATCACCGGACAGGCGCTGCTCGACCCGGCCGTCCGGAAGATCACCGACGGCGCCGTCCTCCCCTGGGAGCTGGTGCCGGGCATGCCGCACGACGGCAACTACACCGAGTTCCTGCTGGACGCCAAGGGCGTAGTCACACCGGCCGGGTGACCCGGCCGCCGTCCCCCACCCCACCGTCGGGAGTCTTCACCATGTCCAGTCCGACCGGGACACCCGTGCCCGCGTCCGCGCGCTTCGCACGGCTGCCCTCCCTGACCGGCATGCGGTTCTTCGCCGCGTTCATGGTCTTCCTCTTCCACTCGACCCTGCCGCCGTACACGCCGTTCACGGGCGGCACCGCCGTATCCGTCACGCACGCCGTCAGCAAGGCGGGCTGGCTGGGCGTCGGGTTCTTCTTCGTCCTCAGCGGCTTCGTGCTGACCTGGTCGGCCCGCCCGGGGGACAGGCCCCGGCAGTTCTGGCGGCGCCGGTTCATGAAGATCTACCCGAACCACGTGGTGACCTTCTTCATCGCGCTGGCGCTGTTCGCCTACATGAAGGCCACCTGGACGGCGGGGATCTCCAACCTCTTCCTGCTGCACACCTGGATCCCGGACGCCAAGGTCTTCCAGAGCATCAACCCGCCCGCCTGGTCGCTCTCCGTCGAGGCCGTCTTCTACCTGTGCTTCCCGCTGCTGCACCGGGCGATCCAGCGGATCCGGCCGGAGCGGCTGTGGCTGTGGGTGGGCATCCTGGCCGCCGCCGTGGTCGCCGTCCCCGCCGTCGCGTACGCGGTCCTGCCGGACTCCCCGGCCATGCCGCTGAAGTTCGAGGCCTCGGTGTGGCAGTACTGGTTCGTGTGGCAGCTGCCGCCGTTCCGGATCCTGGAGTTCGCGGTGGGCATCCTGATGGCCCGGATCGTCATGACCGGCCGCTGGATCAAGTTCCCGGTCCTGCCGGCGCTGGCGCTGGTCGCCGTCGCCTACGTGGTCGAGCTGAAGTGGGTGCCGTGGCTGTACGCGATGAGCGCGGTGACGCTGATCCCGGTCGCCCTGCTGATCGCCGCGATGGCCAGCACCGACATCGCGGGCCGGCCCTCGTTCCTGCGCAAGCGGGTCTTCGTCTGGCTCGGTGAGGTCTCGTTCGCCTTCTACCTGGTCCACGACATCACCGTGCACGTCTTCGTCGACCGCTTCGGCCTCAGCGCGTCGCACAGCGCCCCGGTCGCGGCCGGGATCCTCGCCAGTGAAGTGCTGATCAGCGTCTTCTTCTCCTGGCTGCTGTTCATCGGCGTCGAGCAGCCGCTGATGAAGCGCTTCGCGCGCGGCCGTCCGGCGCAGCCGAGCGGCGCCGCAGGCGGTGCCGGCAGCGCCGAGCCCGACGGCCGGCCGGCCGAAGCGGTGCGGACGCACTGACGCCCGCGCCACCCCCCTGAACCGGGGTGGTCGCGCCACGCCCCCCGGCGCGGCCACCCCCTCCCTTCCCCGCCCTTCCCTTCCCCTCGCCCCGGCGCGACCGCAGGACGCTCCCCCCTCCGGCAGACCGACAACAGCCCAGGAGACCGATGATGAGCCCCCTCCAGCCGACCGCCGAACTGAGCGCCAGCACCCGGATGCTGCTGGCCTGCGACGGTTCCACCACCCTGCTCCTGCAAGCCCTCACCGGCCACGACCTGTCGATCCGGGTCGACGCCCAGGGCGACACCCCGGCCGGCCGCCTCCCGGACGGCATCCGCTCCGCGCTCGGACTCGCGGACTCCGCCGTCGTCCTGGAGCGCCGCTCCTGCCTGGTGACCCCCGAGCAGGAGGTGGTCAGCATCAACCGGGTGGTGTTCGACGGGGCCGCCCGCAGCCGGATGGGCGTGCCCGACGCGCTCACCCCGATCGGCCTCCAGCTCCGCGACCAGCAGGTGCACCAGCACCGCGAACAGCTGTCCACCGGACTCATGCGCTGGCGGGACAGCCTCACCGAGCAGTGGGTGGACTCCGCCTTCAAGGAGTACGTCATCCACTACGCCGCCGGCGGACAGGCCTACGTGCACGAGCAGTTCAACCCGCACATGGTCCAGCTCGCGAACGACTGAGACCCGTCACCGCCTGATCGCCCTTCACCACAGCGAAGGAACTGTCATGCCCCAGGCTCTCGCGACCGCCGAACAGGCGGCCCGCACCCCGCACTCGCACGCCGGAGACCAGACCGGCTGGCGCTTCTACCGGGCGGCCCAGCAGCCGTCCTGGGCCGATCCGGCCCGGCGCGACGAGGTCTGCGCCGACCTCTCCGGCCGTCCCGTCCTCACCCGGCTGCCCGACCTGCTCCAGCTGCGCCGCGAGCTGGCCGGCGTCGCGGCCGGCGACGCCCACGTGCTCCAGGCCGGCGACTGCGCGGAGGACTTCGCGGAGTGCACGGCCGAGCACGCGGTCCGCAAGGAGCGCGCCCTCGTGCGCCTCGCCGACACCGTCGCGGTCTCGACCGGGATCCCGGTCGTCCGGATCGGCCGGATCGCGGGCCAGTTCGCCAAGCCCCGGTCCGCGCCCACCGAGGACGTCGACGGCCGCCCACTGCCGGCCTTCCGCGGCCACATCGTCAACTCCGAGGCCCCGGACGCGGCGGCCCGCAGACACGACCCCGAGCGCATGCTGCGCGCCTACCGGGCCGCCAAGACGGTGGCCGACGCCATCGAGGGGCGGCACGACCGCAGTCCGGCGATCGGACGGCGCACCTGGATCAGCCACGAAGCCCTGGTGATGGACTACGAGACGGCCCTGGTGCGGTTCGACGAGTCCGCGGGCGGCTGGTTCCTGGGCTCCACCCACCTCCCGTGGATCGGCGAGCGCACCCGGCACAGCGAGGGCGCGCACGTGCGCCTGCTGGCCGACGTGATGAACCCGGTGGCCTGCAAGGTGAGCGGCAAGGCCGAGGTGCAGGACCTGCTCGACGTGGTCGGGCGCCTCGACCCCGAGCGCGAGCCCGGCCGGCTGACGCTGATCTCCCGGTTCGGCAAGGACGACGTGCGCACCCGCCTGCCGGCCCTCGCCCAGGCCGTCAAGAACGCCGGACACCCCGTCGTCTGGCTCTGCGACCCGATGCACGGCAACACCTACAAGGCCTCGAACGGCATCAAGACCCGGCGCCTGGACGACGTCTGCGACGAGATCCGGGGCTTCGTCTCCGCCCTGCGCGGCGTCGGGATCCGCCCCGGCGGCCTGCACCTGGAGACCGCCGCCGACGACGTCACCGAGTGCGTGGGCGCGAACGTGCCGGACGAGGCGGCCCTGACGGCGCGCTACACCAGCCTCTGCGACCCCCGGCTCAACCCGGTGCAGGCCTCCCTGGCCGTCGACGCCTTCCTGTCGGCCCTGTAGCGAGGAGGACTCCCATCGACTTCGACGGCGGGCACCCGCCCTTCTGCGTCCTCCTCGGCCCCGACTACTCCGGCAAGTCCTCGGCCCTCGACCGACTCGCCCGGACCGAGCCCCGGTGGCAGTTCCTCTCCGTGGACGACACCCGGCTCGCCCCCGAGCACGAGCTCATCGGCCGGCTGCGCCGCAACGTCGTCAAGGACGTGGCGCCGCACCCGGGCGTCTGGTCCCCGGACTTCTTCGCCACGCTCGTGCAGACCGCCGTCGTCCACCTGCGCGACCAACTGCTGCGCGCCGACGCCGGGACCCCCGTCGTCGTCGACTCCTACTACTACAAGCTGCTGGCCAAGTGCCGCCTCGCCGGAGCGGGGGACAGCCCCCTGCTCGACTGGTGGCGCACCTTCCCCCGGCCGATCCGGGTGGTCTACCTCGACGTGCCGCCCGGGACGACCTGGGAGCGCAGCCGGCAGGGCGCCGACCTCAACGTCCTGGAGCACTACGGCCCGCAGCCGGACCCGGCCGGCTTCCGGCGGTACCAGAGCGACCTGGCCAAGGTCATGCGGGACGAGATCCAGGACCTGCCGGTCACCGTCATCGAGGAACTGGACCGCCCGGAGCTCACCGCGGCCGCGATCCGGGAGGTGGTCACCTATGAGTTCTGCTGAGGCCTGGTCCGACCCCGTCCGGCTGCGGCGCTACCGCGAGCGGGTGTTCGCCGAACGGCGGGGCCTGCGGGCCGCGTTCACCGACCCGGCCGGGAGCCAGCGGCAGGTGCTGACCGACCTGCTGGAGTTCAACGCGGGCACGGAGTACGGGAAGCGGCACGGCTTCGCCCGGATCCGCACCCTCGACGAGTACCGCGGGGCCGTCCCGGTGCAGACCTACGCCGACCTCGAACCGTGGATCGAACGGGCCGCGGCCGGCGAGCGGAACGTCCTGACCGCCGACCACCCCGCCGTGTTCTTCACCAGCAGCGGCAGCACCGGCGCCCACAAGAAGATCCCGGTCACCCCCCGCTTCATGCGCACCACCTTCTTCCCCTTCTACTACGCCGCGTGGGCGCCGCTCATCGAGCACTTCCCGGAGGTCCTGGAGTCCCCCGGGGCGGTGCTGAACCTCAAGCACGACCCCGTCGCGGCCCCGCCCACCACGGCCTCCGGGCGCCCCCACGTCGGCGCCAGCCAGGTCGACTTCGGGACCGCCTTCGGGGAGCCGCTGTCCGCGGAGCCCGGCACCGGCGCCCCCTGGGCGACCCTCCCGGTGCCCGTCGCGGCGGACCGGCACGCGGAGAAGATGTACCTGCGGCTGCGCCTCGCGGTGGAGAGCGACGTCCGCTGCGTCATCGGCATCAACCCGGCGATGGTCGCCGCCCTGCCGTACCAGCTGAACCTGTGGTGGCCCCGGATCGTCCGGGAGGTCCGGGACGGCACCCTCGGCGGCCTGCCGCACCGCGCCCCCGACCCCGCCCGGGCCGCCGAACTGGAGCGCCTCGCCGACCGGCACGGCACCGTGCGCCCGTGCCACGTCTGGCCCCGGATGCGCGCCCTGTTCTGCTGGACCACCGGGGTGGCCTCGCTGTACCTCCCGCGGCTGCGCGAGGAGTACGGCCCCGGCGTGGTGGCCCTGCCCGCCCCCGTGGCCGCCTCCGAAGGCCCGGTGGGCGTCGCCCTCGACCGGCACGGCCGGGCGGGCAGCCTGGTGGCGAACGCCGCGGTGTACGAGTTCGCCGACGCCGACCGGGACCTCGGTCCCGACACCGCCACCCTCCGGCCGCACGAACTGGAGCCGGACCGCGACTACCACGTGGTGTTCAGCCACGTCGGCGGGCTCTACCGGTACGCGGTGGGCGACGTCGTCCGGGTCGTCGACCACCAGGACGGCGTGCCGCGCCTGGAGTACGCCGGCCGGGCGAACCGCTCCGACCACGCCGGTGAGCGGCTGCGCGACGCCCAGGTGACCAGGGCGCTGCACGGCGCGCTGGACGCCACCGGCCTCGAACTGCGCAACGTCGCCTGCCGGGTCGCCGGAGCCCCGCACCGCTCCCCGGGCTACGAGTTCGCCGTCGCCCCGCGCACCCCGTGGCGCCCGGAGGAGTCCGAGCGCTTCACCGACCTCCTCGACCGGGCCCTCCAGCGGCAGTCGGCCGACTACCGCACGGCGCGCGGCCGGGGCCGGCTGGCCGCCCCGACCCTCCTGGGGCTCGACCCCGACGCCTTCCTGCGCGACTGGCAGGCCCGGGTCGAGAGCGGCATCCGCCCCACCCAGGTCAAGGACCGGCTGTTCAGACAGGACCCGCAGGAGTGGGCCCGGCTGACCGGACAGGGCCCCGAAGGACACGGCACAGCAGCCCCCTGAGCCGGCGACGAGCCGCCGCGGGCCTGCGCACCCACCAACCGGAGGACCGACATGACCGCTTCACTGGACGCCGTCGAACGCACCGCGCTCCTCACCGCAGCCCTGCGCGCCGCCGAGAGCAAGCGCCCGGACCGGCTGTACGAGGACCCGTACGCCGCCGCCCTCGCCGGGGACATCGGTCCCGAACTGCTCGCCGAGGTGATCCGCGCGACCTTCCCGCCGGGCCGCGAGCGCACCGTCCCGAGCACCCCCGACTACAACGCGATCCGCACCCGGTTCTTCGACGACTACCTCCGGGCGGCGGCCGAGGACCAGGACACCACCCAGATCGTGCTGGCCCCGGCCGGCATGGACTCCCGCGCCTACCGGCTGGACTGGCCCGAGCGGGTGCGCTGGTTCGAGGTCGACCGGCCGGCCGTGCTCGCCCACAAGGCCGAGCGGCTCGGGGCGACCGAGCCGCGCACCGACCACCGGACGGTCGCCGTCGACCTCACCGAGCCCGACTGGGAGGCCCGTCTGGAGGCCGCCGGGTACGACCCCGCCGTCCCCTCCACCTGGCTGCTCGAAGGGCTCCTCTACTACGTCCCCGCGCCCGACGCCCACCGCGTCCTGGAGCGGGTGGCCGCGATCTCGGCCCCCGGCAGCCGGATCGCCGCCGACATCGTCAACGCGGCCGCCCTGACCCTGCCCCACATGCGCGGCCTGCTCGACGTGTTCAGCGGCTGGGGCTGCCCCTGGCTGTTCGGCACGGACGAGCCGGAGGAGCTCTTCGACCGGCACGGCTTCGACGTGCGGGCGACCCAGCCCGGCGAGGCGGGCGCCGACTTCGGGCGCTGGCCCGACCCGGTGCCGCCGCGCAGCGAGCGCGACGTGCGGCGGGTCTTCTTCGTCCACGGGCGGCGGCGCTGACATGCCGACCGCAGTGATCGTCGGCGGAAGCGTCGCCGGGCTGGCGAGCGCGCTCGCCCTGTCCGGGACCGGGTACCGCGTGCTGGTCCTGGAGCGCGCCCCGGGACCGCCGCAGTGGTCCACCGCGGATCCCGGCTCCGGGTGGCGGCGCCCGACCGCGCCCCAGGGCCTCCAGTCGCACACCCTCACCTCGCTCGGCGTCCGCGTCCTGCGCGAACGCGCACCGCGGCTGCTGGCCGACGCCGGGGCCGCGGGCGCGACGGTCCTCGACCTCACCCGGGCGCTGCCCGCCGACGCCGCCGACAGCGCCCCGGAGCCCGGCGACGGCGACCTGGTCGCGCTCGGCTGCCGCCGCTCCACCCTGGAGCTGCTGCTGCACCGGACGGTCAGCGACACGCCCGACGTCACCGTCCGGCACGACACCACCGTCACCGGCCTCGAACTCCACCCCGGGCACCGGGGCGTGGCGGCCGTCGTCACCGGCGCGGGCGAGCGGGTGCGCGCCGACATCGTGGTGGACGCGACCGGGCGCCGGGCGCTGTCCCGCCGCTGGCTGCACCACGCCGGCATCCCGGTGACCGCCGACCGCACCAGCGCGTCCGGGCTGGTCGGCCACACCCGCTTCTACCGGCTGCGGGGCCGTGCCCTGCCGGGGCCGCTCAACCGCGGCCACGGCGTCGGGGACGTCTACGACCACTACGCGGGCGTGCTGCACCCCGGCGACGACGGCACCTTCTCCATCGCCCTCGGCTCCCTGCCGGGCGACCGCGTCCTCCAGGCCGGCCTGCGCACCCGCACCGGGTTCACCGCGGCCGCCCGCGCCACCCCGGGCCTCGCCCCCTGGCTGGAGGAGGGCGTCAGCTCCCCGATCTCGCCGGTACGGGTCATCTCCAGCCCGCCCAACACCCTGCGCGGGGCGGCCGGCCCGCGGCAGGTCCCGGTCCCGGGCCTCTTCCAGGTCGGCGACGCCGCCTGCAT
This sequence comes from Kitasatospora sp. NPDC059160, assembly GCF_042755465.1. Lineage (NCBI taxonomy): Bacteria > Bacillati > Actinomycetota > Actinomycetes > Kitasatosporales > Streptomycetaceae > Kitasatospora > Kitasatospora sp. NPDC059160. The sequence goes on from NZ_JBHZCN010000003.1 coordinate 84,987, forward strand.
CACCAACCCGCTCTTCGGCCGCGGCATGTCGCTCGCCCTCGACCACGCCTTCCGGCTCGCCGACCTGCTGGCCGAGCAGCCCGACGTCGACGCCGCGCAGCGCCTGGCCGTCGCCCGGATGACCCACGAGCTGTTCCTGCCCTGGTACGAGCAGGCCGCCGGGGCCGACCGGCTGCGCAGCGCCCGCTGGCAGGCCGCCGTCGACGGCCGCCCCGCCGTGCCGGTGCCGCCCACCGGCGGGCTGCCCTCCGGCGCGGAGATCGCCGCCGCGGCCCGCACCGACGGCACGGTCTGGCGGGGGCTCACCCGGATGCTGATGACCCTGCGCACGCCCGCGCAGCTGTTCGCCGACGACAAGTTCCTGGCCCGGGTCCGGCAGGCGGCCCCCGCCGGCCCCGCGCCGACCCCGCCGCCCGGCCGGGACGAGCTCCTGCGCCGGGTCACCGCGACAGAAGGGACTCGCGCATGACGACGACCCTCCCGGTGGCGGGCCCCCGCCCGCGACCGGACGCGGCGGACCGCCCCCGGGTGCTCCTCGCGCCCGTCACCATCACCCCGTCCAAGCCGCTCACGCCGAGCCACCTCAAGGGGCTGCTGTGGACGGACGTGATGTACCGGGCCACCCGCCCCCTCGCGGACGTCGCCTACCGCTACAGCCACACCACCTACCACGCCACCGAACAGACCCTGGGCTTCTGGGAGTTCCTCGACCGCAGCCGGGGCGCCACCGACTACGGCGACCTCACCGAGGAGCGGATCGGCGAGCTGTACGTCGCCTTCCGCGCGGCCGAGCGCGCCCCCGCGCAGGCCCTGCTCCCGTACGCCGAGGCGGTCGAACGCGGCTGGGTGCACCCGGTGGGCACCCGCGTCCTCCAGCTGTGGTCCGGGCACTACGCGGCCCTCGGCCTGCACGACCCGGGACTGCTGCGGCACCAGCCGCCCGGCCTGGGCCTGGACGCCGTCCTCGACCGGCTCACCGCGCTCGGCATGTGCCTGGACCAGCGCGAGGTCGGCGGCCCCGTCTACCTGGACCTCACCCGCTTCGGACTGCCGCTGCGCCGGCTGGTCACCGCGGACGGGCGGCCGAACTACCTGGCCTGCGCCCTGCGGGAACTCATCCCGCTCGCCCCGGACTTCGACGAGCTGGTGCTCCTCTACGACCACGAACTCGACTCCGACTACCAGCAGTTGGAGCGGGTGCTGAGCGAGTTCGGCCCGCGCGTGCGGCGGGTGCCGGTCGGCCGGGTGCCCATCGAGGGCCGGATCCGCTCCGCGCGGCAGGGCGGCTGGCGGGGGCTGCACGCCGGGACGCTGATCGACGCCGCCCGCGCCGAGCACCACGAGGACGCCGTACGCCTGGGCATGCGGCTGTACTTCATCGCCGTGCTCGGCCCCGGCCGGCAGCAGTCGTTCCGCTCCGACCTGCTGGCGCAGTGCCTCCGGCGGGCCGAACGCCTGCTGGAGGAGGCCGGTCCGGAGGCGGACGCCGCGGCGCTCCGGGAGCAGCTGGCACAGCACCGGAAGGACCACGTGTACGTCAACCCCTACCGGCTGACCTCCCACCTCCTCGGCAGGCGCCGCGCCGCGCCCGCCGAGGACCTGCTGCGGGCGGTGTTCCTGTGAGCGCCGGGGCCGCCTCCACCACGCAGGACTGCTTGCGCGAACAGGAGGCGATGCGGATCCGCGCGGCCCGTCCCGACCTCGCCGCCCGGCACGACCTGACCTCGTACGACGGCCTGACCGCCGCCCGCGGCGACATCACCGCGGAGGGCGACACGGGCAGTTCGGTCGTGGTGGTGCTCAAGGCCTTCGACCTGGCCCGGTGGGTGCGCGACACCTGCGTCTTCGCCCTCGGCGTCGAACCCCGGCAGGCGGCGGACTGGCGGACCTCCTTCACCCGCACCGTCTTCCTCGCCGGCAACCCGGAGCAGTTGCGCGAGCGGTTCCGCTTCGCGCACACCGCCGCCGACGGCTCCGCGGCCTGGACCGCGCCCGGGCCCGCCGCCCGGACCTCCGCGCTGCGCAGGCTGCTCAAGGCCTTCGACGCGCCCGCCCGGCTGCCGGACCGGCCGGACACCCTGGTCGAGATCCCCGGCGGGCCCCACCCGCCGGGCCGGCCGCGGGCCCGCCGCGACCTGTACGTCGCCACCGCGGAGTGCACCATCTCGGAGGCCCTGGTGCACGTCAACCACGTGCTGGCGGAAGCCGTCCTGGACGGCCACATCGCGCCCGGCGACCACCTGGTGGTGCACCAGGTGCCCCGGATCGTCGGGGCCCCCGCGCACCTGGTCACCGTGCGCGTGACCACCGAGAAGCACCTTCCCGGACGGCTCAAGGCGGCCGCCGGACTGACCGAGGAGGCACGCGTTGCCTGAGCAGACCCCCACCCCCGAGCGGATCCCGACGGCCGGGAACCCCCCGACCGTCCGGTTCGGCTACCACGGCTCCACCGAGGTGGTGGACCGCATCGTCCGGCTCGCCGGCCGTGAGCGGGCCGACGTGCGGCTGGTCGAGTACGACATCGCCGACCCGTTCCGCGGCGTCCGGGCGGGCGAACTCGACGTGATGATCGTGAAGTTCGGCATCCACGAACCCGACCTGGTCACCAGCCGGGTGCTCACCGAGGACGCCCGCGCGGTGGTCGTCGGCTCCGGGCACCCGCTGGCCGGCCGGGCGTCGGTCTCCATCGAGGAGCTCGCCGACTACGACGCCTTCGCCCCGCCCGGGGACTTCCCCGCGTACGTGTGGGACGACGTGGTCCCGGCGCGCACGCCCGCCGGGCGGCCCATCCGCCGGGTGCGCCGGGTGCGCACCGTCCCGGAGATGATGCGCACGGTCGCCGCCGGCGACGCCGTGCACATCTCGCTGGTCTCGCTCGCCGACCTCGCGCCGCCCGGCATCGCGGTGGTGCCGATCCACGACCTGCCGCCCGCCCCGGTCACCCTGGCGTGGGTCCGCGGCGCCGAGGTCCACGACCACGTGCGGGAGTTCATCACCACGGCCGAGGCGGAGGCCTCCCGGTGACCGTGACCGCCCCCCGGACACCCGCCACCCGTAGGCCCGGCGCCCGCACGCCCGTCGTCCTGCTGCACGCGCTCTCCCTGCACGCCTCGATGTGGGCGGCCCAGGAGCGCGCCCTGCGCGCCCTGGGGCGCACCGTCCTGGCCGTCGACCAGCGCGGTTTCGGATCGGCCCCGCTCGGCGACGCCCCGCCCTCGCTCGACGTGGTCGCCGACGACCTGGCCCGCACGCTCGACGGGCACGGCCTGGACCGGGTCGTCCTGGCCGGATCGTCCATGGGCGGCTACGCGGCGATGGCGTTCCTGCGCCGCCACCCCGACCGGGTCGCCGGGCTCGCCCTGCTCTCCGCCCGCGCCACCGCCGACGACCCCGAGGACGCCGCCCAGCGGCTCCGCTTCGCGGAACTGGTCCAGGACCCGGCCCACCGGCCCGTGCTGGTGGAGCGGGTCACCCCGCTGCTGCTCGCCGACTCCACCTGCGCCGAGCGCCCCGACCTGCTCGCCCGGGTCCTCGCCGACGCGCGCGCCGCCGACCCCGCCGCGCTGGCCTGGGCCCAGCGGGCGATCGCGGCCCGCCCCGACTCCACCGACGTCCTGCGGGCGGCCCGGGTGCCCGCCCTGGTGATCGCCGGCGCGCAGGACGCCCTGGTCGCCCCGGAGGAGTCCCGGTACGTCGCGGACGCGCTGCCGCAGGGGCGCCTGATCACCCTCACCCGCACGGGCCACCTCCAGCCCCTGGAGGCCCCCGAGGCGGTCACCGACGCCCTCCGCGGCCTGCTGGCCGAGGTCGACGCCACGGCGGACGCCCGGAGCGGGGCCCGGGCGTGCTGACCGAGGACCACGAGGCCTGGGGGCACACCTCCTCGACCGGCCTCGGCTTCACCCACCACGCCATCGTCGACGCGCACTTCCGCGCCTGCGAGGAGACCTATCTGGACCTGCTCGGCCGGGCCGGCCTGCGCCCCGGACAGCACGTCCTGGACGCGGGCTGCGGCCCCGGCGACTTCCTGCCGCACCTGGCCGCGCTGGTCGGCGCCGGCGGCCGGATCACGGCCGTCGACCTGGCCGAGGAGAACGCCGCGCTCGCCGCCGAGCGCGCGGCCGCCTGGCGGCTGCCCTGCCCCACCGAGGTCCGCACGGCGGACCTGCTGGACCTGCCCTTCCCGGACGACGGCTTCGACGCCGTCTGGTGCGCCAACACCGTCCAGTACCTCGACGACGACGAACTCGACCGGGCGCTCGCGGAGCTGATCCGGGTCGTCCGCCCCGGCGGCACCGTCGCGGTCAAGGACCTGGACGCTCACCTGATCACCGCCCGGCCCGCCGACCCCTACCTGTTCACCGACTTCTTCCGCGCCGCGGGCGCGCGCCCCGGCTACGCCCGGCAACTCCTGCGCACCCGCGAGCTCCAGCGGCACCTCAGGAGCGCCGGGCTCACCGGGGTGCGCGGGCGGACCGTCCTGATCGAGCACCACGCCCCCCTGGCCCCCGCCGCCCAGGACTTCTACAAGGCCGCGTGCGCGCAACTGGCCGGGCAGGCCCTGGCCCTCGGCCTCGACGACGGGTGGCGGCGGTTCGCCGACCCGGCCGACCCCGCCCACCCGCTGGACGACCCCGACGGCTACGTCAGCGAGGGCAACGTGCTCGCCGTCGGCACCGTGCCCGGCGCTTCCCACTGACCGCGGAACCCGCCGCCCAGGCAACGACGAGGAGCCCGTAGCACCATGCCAGCGACCACCACCGCCCCCTGCCCGCCGGCCCCCGGCCGGGTACCCGTCCTGGGCCACGTGCCCGCACTGCTGCGCCGGCCGCTGTCCTTCTTCGAGTCCACCAGGACCGGGGACCCGCTGGTGCGGGTCGGGTTCGGGCCCGTCGGCCTGTACCTGGCCAACGACCCGGCCCTGGTGCACCGCATCCAGGTCGACACCGCGGCCTTCGAACGCGGCCGCTTCTTCGACGTCCTGGCCGGGCACTTCGGGAACCCGCCGATCGCCTCCGACGGCGCGGGCCACCGGCACCAGCGGCGCACCCTCCAGCCCGCGTTCAGCCGCACCAGCGTGCGCGACCACACCGGGGCCATCGTCGAGGAGGCGCAGCGGCGCTTCGGCGCCTGGCGGCCCGGCACGCCGGTCCGGGCGGACGAGGAGGTCTCCGACTTCGTCGCCGCCGTGGTGCTGCGCTCCCTGTTCGGCGCGGACCTCGCCCCGGCCGTGGTGCGCGACATCCGGCACACCCTCAGCCTGATCTCGGGCAAGCTGCTCGCCGGGACCGTCTTCCCCGAGGCCCTGACGACCCTGCCGACCCCAGCCAACCGGCGCTTCCAGGCCGCCATGGGCCGCTTCCACGCCGTCATCGACGCGCTGATCCGGGACCGGCGGGCCAACCCCGGCCCGGTGCCCGACGTGCTCGACATCCTGCTGAAGGCGACCCACCCGGACACCGGACGCCCCTTCACCGACCACGAGATCCGCGGCGAGGCCCTGATCCTGGTCTTCGCCGGCCTGGAGACCACCAGCACCACGCTGACCTGGGCGGTCTTCGAGACGGCCGTCCGGCCCGAGGTCCAGCAGCGGCTGCACGACGAGGCCGCCCGCGTCCTGGACGGTCGGCCGCTCGGCTACGACCGGGTCAGGGAGCTCTCGTACACCCGCAAGGTCGTGGACGAGACGCTGCGGCTGCACGCGCCGATGCTCTCCACCCGGCGCGCCCGGCACGACGTCGTCCTCGCCGGAACCCTCGTCCCGGCCGGCGCGGAGGTCGGCTACAGCCCGCGCGCCGTGCACCGCAACCCGGCCGTCTACCCGGACCCGCACCGCTTCGACCCGGAGCGCGCCGCGGCCGACCCCGAGCAGGCCCCGCCGCCCGGCGCCTACGTCCCCTGGGGCGTCGGAGCGCACCGCTGCATCGGGGAGCACCTCGCCGCGACCACGATGACCGTCGCCCTGGCCACCCTCGCCGCCCGCTGGCAGCTGCGCATCGCGCCCGGCGCCCGGATCCGGATGGCGACGAGCTCCCTGCCGTACCCGCGCAGCCTCCCCCTGGTGGTGCGCCCGCGCGGCCGCGACGGTGCCGAGTGACCCAGGAACGACCCCCGCAACCGAAGGAGCCCGCCGTGGCATCGGCGACACCGCCCCGACCGTCCGTCGACACCGGGAACCTGACGATCACCCGGCTGCTGCGCCGCAACGCCCGCGCCTTCCCCGGCCGTCCCGCGCTCACCGGCGGCACCGGCCCCGACGCCACCACCCGGACCTGGTCGCAGCTGCGCGCCGAGACCGCCGCGCTCGCCCACGGCCTGGCCGGGCTCGGCCTGTCCCGCGGCGAGCGGGTGCTGATCGCGATGTCCAAGCGGCCCGAGCACTGGATCACCGACCTGGCCGCCGTCCACCTCGGCGCGCTGGCCTGCACCCCCTACGACACGCTGAGCACCGAACAGCTGCGCTTCGTGGCCCGGCACAGCGCGGCCACCGTCGTGGTCCTGGAGGGTGCCGAGCAACTGCGGCGCTGGCAGCCGGTGCTGACGGAGATGCAGGGGCTGCGCGCGGTCGTGCTGGTGGAGCCGGCGGCCGTCCCCGCGGGTGACCCGCGGTACGTCACGTACGCCGAGCTGACCCGCGAACTGCCCGACGAGCGCGCCTTCGACGAGCTGACCGACACCGCGACGCCCGACACGCCCCTGACCGTCGTCTACACCTCGGGCACCACCGGCGACCCCAAGGGCGTGGTGCTCTCGCACCGCAACGTCATCCACGAGTCGATGATGCAGGACCGCCTCGTCCCCGTGCCCGCGCACCCGCGCACGATCGCCCACCTGCCGCTGGCGCACATCGCCGAGCGGGTGCTGGGCATCTACATGCCGATCTGTAACGCGGGCCACGTCACCATCTGCGACGACCCGGCCCAACTGGCCTCCGCCCTGCGGGCGGTGCGCCCGCACGCGCTCTTCGGCGTGCCGCGGGTGTGGGAGAAGCTGGCGGTCGCGGCGCGCGCCCGGCTCGCGGCGCTGCCGCCCGCGGAGGCCGCGGCCGTCGACGAGGCGCGGGAGACCGCCGTCGAGGTGTACCGGCTGCGGTCGGCCGGGCGGTCGGTCCCGAACGAACTTGCTTCCCAGTATGAAAAGTTGGACGATGTCGTGCTGCAGCCGCTGCGAGCCGCCATCGGGCTCGACGACTGTCACCGCGCCCTCAGCGGCGCGGCGCCCATTCCCACCGCCGTGCTCGAGTTCCTGGCCGGGCTCGGGCTCTCCGTCTACGAGGTGTGGGGGCTCAGCGAAACCACTGGGGCCGCCACCGTCAGTACGCCGGAGGTCTTCGCGCTCGGCGCGGTCGGCCGTCCGGGGCCCGGTATCGAGATCCGGACCGGTGCCGACGGCGAGCTGTTCCTGCGCGGCCCCGTGGTGTGCGCGGGCTACCTGCGCGCCGACGGCGGCCTCGACCCCGCCACCGACGCCGACGGCTGGCTGCCCACGGGCGACGTCGGCGCCGTGGACGACCGCGGCCTGGTCACCATCACCGACCGCAAGAAGGAGCTGATCATCACCGCTGGGGGCAAGAACATCGCCCCGACCAGACTGGAATCCCTGCTGCGCGCCCACCCGTTGATCGGCCAGGCCGCCGCCATCGGCGACCGCCGACGGTACGTCACCGCGCTGCTCGTCCTGGACGAGGACGCCCTGCCCACCTGGGCGCGGGCCAACGGGGTCGACGCGGCGGAGCTGGCCGACCCGGCCCGCCACCCGGCCGTCCGGGCCGCCCTCGACCAGGCCGTCGCCGAGGCCAACGCCGTCCTCGCCCGGGTCGAACAGATCAAGAAGTACCGCCTGCTGCCCGGCCCGTGGACGCCGGAGAGCGGTGAGCTGACGCCGAAGCTCAGCCTGCGCCGGACGGCGATAGCCGAGCTGCACGCGGACGCCATCGAGTCGATGTACGGCGCGGACTGACCCGGCTCCGCCCCCGCCCGACCGGCCGAGCACCTGACCACCCGTCCGACCCCGACCCTTCCTTCCCCGCGTCCCAGAACCCCGACTCTCGATAAGGAGCCACCCCTGTGTCCGACGGGATCCGTCCCCACAACAGGGTCGCCCTACTCGCCGTGACCTGCATCGGGCAGTTCATGGTCCTCCTCAACAACACCATCACCAGCGCGGCGCTGCCGGACATGCAGAAGCGCCTGGACACGACCCTGACCGGGCTGCAGTGGATCGTGAACGCCTACGTGCTCGCGGTGGCGATGCTGCTGCTGGCCGGCGGCGTCTTCGCGGACCGCTTCGGCGGCAAGCGCGTCTTCCTGGGCGGCATGGCGGTGTTCACGCTCGCCTCGCTGGCGTGCTGCCTGTCCGCCTCGGTCGGCTGGCTGCTGGCCGCCCGCATCCTCCAGGGCATCGGGGCCGCGGCGCTCAGCCCCGCCAGCCTCGCGCTGCTCGCCTCCGGCTACCCCGCACCGGGGGACCGGGTGAAGGCGATCGGCCAGTGGGCCACGTTCAGCGGCATCGGCCTCGCGGTCGGGCCCGCGGCCGGCGGCCTGCTGGTGCAGGCCTTCGACTGGCGTGCCATCTTCCTGATCAACATCCCCATCGGCGTGGTGACGCTGATCGTGGGCGCGCGCACCCTTCCGGACCGGCGCAACCCCGAAGCACCCCCGCTCGACGTGCCCGGCCAGGTGCTGGCGCTCCTGGTCGTCGGCACGCTGGCCTTCGGGCTCACCGAGGCCGGTGACAAGGGCTGGACGGCGCCGCTGATCCTGTCCTGCTTCGCCGCGTCGGTCGTCCTGCTGGTGCTGTTCCTGGTCGTCGAGGCCCGCTCGGCCAGGCCGATGCTGCCGCTGCGCCTGTTCCGGCTGCGGCTGTTCACCGTCTCCAACGCGGCGATGATCGTGGTCGGCTTCGGTCTGATGGGCTCGGGCTTCTTCTTCACCCAGTTCTTCGCCACCGTGCAGGGCCACTCGGTGCTGCGCTCGGCGATGGAGACGCTGCCGTGCACGCTCGCGATGGTGGTCTGCAGCCCGTACGCCGCCCGGATCGCCGCGCGGTTCGGCTTCCGCAGCGTCGTCACCGTGGGCCTGGTCCTGGCCGGGGCCGGGCTGGTGACGATGGCCGCCGTGCACACGGACACGCCGTACCTGAACGTGTGGTGGCGCCTGGCGGTCACCGGTGTCGGCTTCGGCCTCACCATGTCCCCGCTGACCGGGGCGGCCATATCCTCGGTCAGTGTCCAGGAGGGCGGCCTCGCCTCGGGGATCAGCAGCACCACGCGGCAGATCGGCGCGGTCTTCGGGGTCGCGGTGCTCGGCGCCATCGTGCGCACGCGTCAGGAGCACGGCGCCTCCTACAGCAGCGGTCTGAACACCGCGTTCCTCACCGCCGGGGTCGTCACCCTGGTGAGCGCCGTGTTCACCGGCCTCTGGCTGGTGCGGCAGCAGGCCCCCGCGGCCGTCGTCCCGCAGAGCGTCCCGACGGCCGCTCCCCGGCCCGAGGGCGAGCCGGTCCTGACCGACCGGTCCTGACAAGCAAGGAGGGTGGCCGCCCCGTCCGGGGCGGCCACCCTCGCACGACCCGAGGCCCCACCCTCGTACGCACAGGAGAAGGAGATCATGCACCTTCCGACGCTTCCGTCCTCGCCGGGCCTCACCGTGGCCCTGGCGGTCCGCAAGGACATCCACCGCTACGGGCTCGAAGGGATGCTGCACTCCCTGGAGTCGATCGCGAGCATCTTCAGCTACCCGACCGTCGCCGACGCCGCGGAGGCGGCGCCGAAGCTGTCGCCGGACCTCCTGCTCACCTCCGCGGCCGAGCTGGCGGAGGCCCCGGACGCGGCGCCGGCCCGGCGGCTGCGCGACCACGACGTGCGGCTGGTGGTCCTGGTCGGCCCCGAGGAGCGGATGACCCCGGCCTGGGCCCCGCACGTGCACGGCTTCGTGGACCGGTCGGCCCTCCACCTCAGCCTGCTGCGGGAGGCGGTCGCCGACGTGTCCGCCGGGCGCTTCCACGTGTCGGCGAGCCTGGCGCGGCGCCTGCTGGTGCCCGCCGACCCCGGCCCCGCGGTCGCGCTGACGGCGCGGGAGACCCAGGTCCTGGAACTGGTCGCGGGCGGCCTGAGCAACAAGCAGGCCGCCCGCGCACTGGGCATCTCGGAGAACGGTGTCAAGCGGCTGATGGGGAACATCCTCGCCAAGCTCAACAGCCCCAACCGCACCCTCGCCGTGGTCAGGGCGATGGAACTCGGCCTGCTGGCGAAGCCAGCAGCAGCGTGACCAGCTCGCGCTTGAGGACCTTGCCGCTGGGGCCGAGCGGCAGCCGCTCGACGAACTCCACCCGGCGCGGCCGCTTGTAGCCGGTCAACTCCCGGCGGGCCAACTCGTCGAGTCCGTCCACGAGTTCGGGGTCGGTGCCGAAGCCGTCCCGGCGCACCACGACGGCGCAGACCTGTTCGCCGCGGGCCGGATCGGGGACACCCACCACCGCGATCTGCTCGACGCCCGGGTGGCGCAGCAGCACGTCCTCGACCTCGCGCGGGTAGACGTTGTAGCCGCCCTGGATGATCACGTCCTTCTTCCGGTCCACCAGCGTGAGGTAGCCGTCCGGTGCCAGGCGCCCGAGGTCCCCGGACCGGAACCAGCCGTCCACCAGCACCTCGGCGGTGGCCTTCGGCAGGCCGAGGTAGCCGGCCATCACGTTGTGGCCCCGGACGACGACCTCGCCCACCTCGCCCACGGGCAGCAGTTCGACGCGGCCCTCCAGGTCGGCGCGGGCGACGGCCACCTCCACACCGGTGACCGGCAGCCCGACGGTGCCGGGCCGCGGCGGCGTCCCCGGGTGGTTGTACGAGACGCAGGGCGAGGTCTCGGTCAGGCCGTACCCCTCGTACACCTCGCAGCCGAGGACGGTCCGCACCTGGTTGAGGACGGGCACGGCCAGGGCGGATCCGCCGCTGTAGGCGCGCCGCAGCCGGTGCGCGGGCGCGCCCGCGGCCACCGCCTCCAGCAGCGCGTGGTACATGGTCGGCACGCCCATGAAGACGGTGCAGCCGTGGCGCGCCATCTCCTGGAGGGCCTGCTCGGCGGCGAACCGGGGCGCCAGGACGAGGGTGGCGCCGGCCAGGAAGCAGGTGCCCATGACGCAGACCTGCCCGAAGGTGTGCGACAGCGGCAGGCACCCGTAGAGCACGTCGTCGTCCTGGACCCCGAACGGGGAGACGGCGGTCACCTCGATGTTGGTGACGACGTTGCGGTGGGTGAGCATCGCGCCCTTGGGGCGGCCCGTGGTGCCCGAGGTGTAGAGGATCGCCGCCAGGTCGTCCGGGGCGACCGCCACGTGCCCGTCGACCGGCTGCCCCGGGTGGGGGGCGTCCAGGTCGATCCCGCCGGAGCGGTCGTCCGCCACGGTGAACAGCGCGATCCCGGCGGCCGAGGCGGCCGGCCCGCCCTGCCCGACGACGGTGCCCTCGCAGACCAGGGCGCGCGCGTCGCAGTCCTTGAGGACGAACTCCACCTCGGCGGTGCGGGACTGCGCGTTCATCGGCACCACGACCGCGCCCAGGGCCAGGACCCCGTAGTACGCGGCCGGGAAGCGGGGGGAGTTGGGCAGGAGCAGGACCACCCGGTCGCCGGGGCCGACGCCGTGGTGGCGCAGCACCGCGGCGTACTGGCGGGCCCGGTCCCACAGCTGCCCGTAGGTGACGACGGTGTCGTCCTGGACCAGGGCCGGACGGTCCGGCCGCCGTGCCGCCGTATCGGCGAGCACGGCGGCCAGGGAGCGGGTCACACAAGCTCCTTCGCGGTGGTGTGCCCGGCCGCGCGGTCGGAGGCGGTGGCGATCCCCAGCTCCTGCCAGATGCCCGCCAGGGCCTCGGCGAACTTCTCCACGTCGGCCTCCGTGTGGGTCGCCGACGGGGCGATCCGCAGGAGCTCCTCGCCCGCCCGGACGCTGGGGGCGTTGATGGCCTGGACGTACAGCTTGTGCCGGTCCAGGAGGAGCGCCGAGGCCTCCTTGCACAGGGCGTCGTCGCCGACCAGCGCCGAGACGATGTGCGAGTCGGGCGACAGGAACGGCACGTCGGCCTCCTGGAGCAGCCGGTGCAGCAGCTGGGCGTTGCGGGCCAGGCTCTCCCGCTCGGCGTCGGAGCCGCGCAGGTGGCGCACCGCGGCCAGGGCGCCTGCCGCGGTCGCGGGCGGCAGCGAGGTGGTGAAGACGAACGCCCGCGACATGGTGCGCACCGCGTCGACCAGGTCCTGCGGCCCGGCGATGTAGCCGCCGGCGGTGCCGAGGCCCTTGGCGAGGGTGCCCATGATGACGTCGAACCGGTGGGCGATGCCCTCACGGGCGGCGATGCCCGCGCCCTCGGGGCCGTACATGCCGATGGCGTGCACCTCGTCGAGGAAGGTGGTCGCGCCGTACTGCTCGGCCAGGTCGGCGATCTCGGCGAGCGGCGCCACGTCACCGGACATGGAGTACACCGACTCCAGCACGATCAGCTTGGGCGCCTCCGGGTCGGTCTCCGCGAGGAGTTCGGCCAGGTGCGCGACGTCGTTGTGGCGGAAGATGCGCTTCTGGGCGCCGCTGCGCCGCAGGCCGTCGATCATCGACGCGTGGTTCAGCTCGTCGGAGAAGACGACGGTGCCCTTGGGGTTGCCCGCGATCACCGCGAGCGCGCCGTCGTTGGCGGTGTAGCCGGAGGCGAAGAGCAGTGCCGCGTCCTTGCGGTGCCAGTCCGCGAGTTCGCGCTCCAGCTCCACGTGGCGGTGGTTGGTGCCGCCGATGTTGCGGGAGCCGCCGGAGCCGGCGCCGAACCGGGCCACGGCGTCGTGGACGGCGGCCAGGACGGAGGGGTGCTGTCCCATCCCGAGGTAGTCGTTGCTGCACCAGACGGTGATCTCGTTCTCCTCGTCCGCGGTGCGGGCGATGGCGCTGGGGAAGTTGCCGGCGCGGCGGCCGATCTCCAGGAAGGTGCGGGTGCGGCGCTGCTCCTCGGTGAGCTGCTGGGTGAAGTAGTCGAGGTGCCGGGGCATGGGAGTTCCTCTCGTTCGACACGACGTGAAAGTGGCTTGATCAGTACGGGGGTTGACCGGTACGGGAGTCGGGCCGGCGCGGTGCCTCAGGCGGTGGCGGCGGCGCTGTACTCGCGCAGCCGCGCCTTGTCGGGCTTGCCGGTCGGGTTCATGGGGAGTTCGTCGAGCACCAGGACCAGCTCGGGGGCCAGGGCCGGCGAGAGGTCGGCGCTGATGTGCTTGCGCACCGTCTCGGGGTCGACGGGCGTGCCGGGGCGGCAGGTCAGGGCGGCGTGGAGGTGCTCGGTGCCGTCGGCGTCGCGCACTCCGTAGACGGCCGCGAGGGCGACGCCGGGGACGGTCAGCAACTCGCGTTCGACCACGGCCGGGTAGATCTTCACCCCGTCGACCTTGACCACGTCGGAGACCCGGTCGAGCAGGTGGAGGTGGCCGCGGTCGTCGCGGTAGCCGATGTCGCCGGTGCGGTACCAGCCGTCGCGCAGCACGCCGGCGTCCAGGGCCGGGTCGAGGTAGCCGTCCATGAGCTGCGGGGAGCGCATCCGGATCTCGCCGACCTGGCCGTCGGCCAGCCGCACCCCGGTGTCCGGGTCCCACACCTCCAGCTCGACCTCGGGGAAGACCCGGCCGACCGTGGCGGCCAGGCCGGCGTCGGCGTGCCCGGCCGGGTCGAGGTAGCTGATCCGGCCGCTCTCCGTGGTGCCGTAGAGCTGCAGCAGGATCGGGCCGAACACCTCGTGCGCGGCGGCGAGGCGGCTGGGCGCCGCCGACGTCCCGCTGTAGCTCAGGCTCCGCAGGCCGGCCAGTCCGGCCGACCAGGCGTCGCGGTGGCCCAGGTCGTCGATGTGGTCGAGCAGCCGGTACAGCTGGGTGGTGGCCATGAAGGTGCGGGTGACGCGGTGCTCGACGACGGCGCGCACCACCTGCCGCGCGTCGAACTCCGGCAGCAGCACGACGCTGCCGCCCACCGCCAGGGCGCCGTCGACCAGGAGCCCGGCGCTGTGGCTCAGCGGGGTGCTGAACAGCGCCGTGATCTCGGGGGCCTCCGCGGGGGTGTCGACCGCGATCCGCACGGTGCCCTCCCAGGACCGCAGCGACTTGCGGATCCCCTTGGGGCGACCGGTGCTGCCGCTGGTGAACATGATGACCGCCAGGTCGTCGGGCTCCCCGCACGCCGGGGCGACGGCCCCGGGGTCGTCGGTGGGCGCCGTCCCGGCGGACCCGTCCTGTCCGGGGCCGACCAGGACCGCGCCGGAGCGCTCGGCCAGTTCGGCGGCCCGCGCCGCGCTGGTCCGGTCGGCGTACAGCACGCTCGCCCCGGTGTCCCGCACGATGCCGAGCTGGTCGGCGAGCGGCAGCATGGCCGTGCTGGTGCCCGGGTTGGTGGAGCGCAGGTAGCAGACCGCGGCGCCGGCCAGGTGGGCGGCGTGCCGCACGCCGAGCATGTCCGGGCTGTTGGGCGCGGTGAGCACGGCGACCACGGTGCCGCGCCCGACGCCGTTCGCCCGCAGGGTGCGGTAGGTGCCGGTGACGGCCCGCAGGTAGTCCGCCGCGGTCAGTTCCGTACCCGGGTAGCGCAGCACCACCTTGTCGGGGTGCGCCGCCAGCGCCTCCAGCACCTCGGGCACGTAGCCGCCCGCGTCCGACCACCAGGCCCCGCCCGCAGTCACCATGCCGCCCTCTCCTCACCGCCCCGCCGAACCCGGCGGCCAGCCGTTGACCTGACACCTGGAGTCTTCTGGTCGCCGACGGCGCGGAACAGGCGTGTTCGGGCAGGTCGGTGGTGCGCCCGGGCGGGCTGTACTACGGGGGTACCCGAACGGGTAGGCCACCCGGTGGCGGCGGCCGCACTGTCCGTCAGGAGCTCCCCGGGAGGGCGGGAGTGGGCGAATGTGAACAGTATGTGCTGTCGCTCACGGAGGGGGGAGCGGCGCAGAACCGCTGACCTGCAACGATCTGGTGGGCTGATGGATCGATTCGGGAATCGTGCTTGATCGCCGCTCCCGGACGGCGCAGGATCAATCCCGGCAAGGCACCGAGCTGTGCCGTGACACGGGGGATTGAGCGAGCCGTATCTCCTCGGCTCCGAGCGACTTTCACTCACTTTCCTGACGGGATTTCCGACGGGCGGCTTCGGGCCGCTCCTTCCCATGTCACGACCGCGCCGGTTTTTCCCACTACACCGATGTTGCGGGGGAAGTGTGTTGCAACAGCCTTACTCATATCGGTACAGAGCCCTGGTGGAGCCCGACTGGCGGAGGATCCCCGGTTGGCGCGAGGTGACCGAGCAGGAGTGGCACGATCCGCAGTGGCAGCGTGTGCACTGCGTGAAGAACGTCCGCCAGCTCCGGGCGGCCTACGGCGACCTGCTGTCCGAGGAGTTCTACCTCGACGTGGAGCGCGACCAGGCGGAGCGGGCGACCATGTCGCTGCTGCTGCCGCCGTACGTGCTCAGCATGATGGTGCCGCACGCCGAACCGGACGCCGAGAGCATGTACGCGGACCCGGTGCGCCGGCACATGCTGCCGGTGTTCTCCGACCGGGACCCGGAGTGGCCCTCGCACCCCTACGCCTCGCGGGACTCGCTGCACGAGGCGGAGATGTGGGTGGTCGAGGGACTGACCCACCGTTACCCGACCAAGGTGCTGGCCGAGTTGGTCTCCACCTGCCCCCAGTACTGCGGGCACTGCACCCGGATGGACCTGGTCGGCAACTCGACGCCGCAGATCCTCAAGTTGAAGTTCACGGTCAAGCAGGCCGACCGCCACGACGCCATGCTGGACTACCTGCGCCGGACGCCGTCCGTCCGCG
Organism: Kitasatospora sp. NPDC059160; assembly: GCF_042755465.1. Classification (NCBI taxonomy): domain Bacteria; kingdom Bacillati; phylum Actinomycetota; class Actinomycetes; order Kitasatosporales; family Streptomycetaceae; genus Kitasatospora; species Kitasatospora sp. NPDC059160. Next base: position 100,817 of record NZ_JBHZCN010000003.1, read on the forward strand.
ACGTGGTGGTCTCCGGCGGCGACGTGGCCAACGTGCCGTGGCCCCGGCTGGAGTCCTTCGTCTCGGCGCTGCTGGAGCTGGACCACATCCGGGACATCCGGCTGGCCTCCAAGGCGCTGATGGACCTGCCGCAGCACTGGCTCAGCGACGACGCCCAGCGCACCATGGGCCGGCTGGCCGCCACCGCGCGCGAGCGCGGCGTCAGCCTGGCCGTGCACACCCACACCAACTCCGCGCAGCAGGTGACCCCGCTGAACGCGCGGGCCGCCCGGAGCATGCTCGACCTCGGCGTGCGCGACGTGCGCAACCAGGGCGTCATGCTGCGCGGGGTCAACGACACCCCCGAGTCGCTGCTCGACCTGTGCTTCGCGCTGCTCGACGGCGCCGGGGTGATGCCGTACTACTTCTACCTCTGCGACATGATCCCGAACGCCGAGCACTGGCGCCTCGCCCTGTGGGAGACCCAGGCGTTGCAGCAGGCGGTCATGGGGTACCTGCCGGGCTTCGCCACGCCCCGGCTGGTCTGCGACGTGCCGTTCGTCGGCAAGCGCTGGGTGCACCAGACCGAGCACTACGACCGTGAGCGCGGCATCTCGTACTGGTCCAAGAACTACGTGACCTCACTGGAACAGGACGACCCGTACGCGCTCGCCAAGTCGTACGAGTACTACGACCCGATCCAGACCCTCGGCGAGGCGGGGCGCGAGTGGTGGCGCTCCCACGTCGCAGTGTCGGAAACCGTCCCGAGCACCAGGAGCTCCCATGAGTGACCTCAGCCCCATCGCGCCGCTCCCGGTGCGGCAGAAGTTCCTGGTCGATCCCGACCTGGGGGCCGGCAACTTCCTGGAGTACGCCCTCAAGTACAACCCGAACACCGACGTGCCGCTGGTCTACAGCCACCGGACGGACGAGCGCGGGCAGGTCGCGCTGCGCGGGTACAGCCTGAACGAGCTGGCGGCCATCCGCGACCAGTACGCCCGCTGGTACTGGGCGAACGGCGTGCGGCCCGGCGAGCCGGTCGCGCTCTACATCGCCGAGGGCCTCCAGCCGATCCTGCACTTCCTGGCGCTCACCGCGCTCGGCGCCGTCCCGGCGCTGGTCAACGACGCGATGCCGATCGCGACGGCCAAGCGCTACCTGGACCACGTCGGCGTGGTCGGCCTGGTCGCGGACGACCCGCGGCTGATCTCGGCGGCCTACAAGCCCGGGCAGCCGCGGCCCCGGTTCATCGTGCCGTCTGCGGAGATCCGCGCGCACGACCCCGAGTCGGGCACGCTCCCGGACGTCTACCCGTTCCGGCACGCCGCCGAGGACGTGGTGGGGCTGATCCACTCCTCCGGCACCACCGGCACCCCCAAGTCCACCATGGTGGCCCACCGCCAGTTCTGGGTCGGCAAGGAGACGCGCATGGTGCGCTTCCCGGCCGAGCCGTACGACCGGCTGCTGTCGCTGATGCCGCACACCCACGCCGGCGGTCTCAGCTACCTGCTCACCACGATCCTGCTGGGCCTGCCCACCCTGACCATGGGCGACTGGCGGCGCACCGCGGTGGAGCCGGTGATGAAGGCCTTCCAGCCCACCATGGTCGCCTCGTTCGCCCGCACCTTCGTCGAACTCGCCACCGGCGAGGCCCCGGTGGAGGCCGCCGCCAAGGTGCACACCTGGTTCAACACCGGCGACTCGGCGCACTTCGGCCACATCCGCCGGCTGGTGCGGCTCGGTGAGCGGCCCTCCGGCCTGATCCAGCCCTGGCTGCTCCCCGAGGGCGCCGCCGGCCAGGCGGTGCTGCCCGGCTCCCGGTTCGTCGACGGCCTGGGCTCCTCCGAGATGGGCATGGCGCTGTTCGGCCAGGTCACCACCCCGGAGACGCCCCGCGACGACCGCTGCGTCGGCCTGCCGGTCGAGGTGGTCGAGCACGCCGCCGTCCTGGACGACGACGGCAACGAGGTGCCGGACGGCACGGTCGGCTACCTCGCGGTCAAGACCCCGTCCCGCACCCCCGGTTACTGGAACGACCCGGAGCTGACCAGCAGCTTCGAGCTGGCCGGCTACTGGCTGACCGGCGACATCGCCCGCCGCACCGAGGACGGCCGGTTCTACCACCTGGACCGCACGGTCGACGTGATCAACACCGCCGCGGGCCCGGTCTACAGCCTCCCGCTGGAGGAGGTGCTGATCGCCGACTGCGAGGACCTGGTGATGGACTGTTCGGTCATCGGCGTGCCCGGCGCGCTCGGTGACGGCCAGCAGCCGATCGCCGTGGTCCGGCTCCAGCAGGGCGCGCTCGGCACCGACCCGGCCAGGATCCTCGACGCGGCGAACAAGGCCATGGCGGCGGCCGGCCTGGCCGAGCTGGCCGCGGTCTTCGTGGCCGAGCAGGAGGGCGACTTCCCGACCGGCCCCACCGGCAAGGTGCTCAAGCGCGAGCTGCGCACCCGCTACGCCACCGCGCTGACGGCCGATGCCGCCCAGCAGTAGTCCGGCTCCACCTCCACTCCTTCACGGCTACCAGGAAGAGCTATGTCAGGAGAGAAGCAGACACGTGTGATCGGCGTCATCGGTGCCGGTCCCCGGGGGCTCTCCGTCGTGGAACGGTTAACCGTCAACGCGACGGAGGGCGGCCACCCGGTCGTGATCCACGTGGTGGATCCGTTCGTCGGCAGCGGCGGTCGGGTCTGGGACATCACGCAGCCGACCGAACTGCTGATGAACACGGTGGCGTCGCAGGTCACCATGTTCACCGACCCGAGCGTCACCTGCGAAGGCCCGATACGTCCGGGACCGAGCCTGTACGAGTGGGCGAAGCTGGACATCGAGCTGGCGCCCCTCGAGTACCCGGGGTGGGTGAGCGAGGAGGCCGCGGAGCTCGGCCCGGACTCCTACCCCTCCCGGGCCTTCTACGGCCACTACCTGGTCTGGGTGCTCGACCGCCTGATCAGCACGGCCCCCGACCACGTCTCGATCCGGCTGCACCGCAACACCGCGGTCAGCCTGACCGAGGCCGAGGACGGTTCGCAGATCGTCACCCTGGACGACGGCAGCGGACTGCTGCTGGACAGCGTCGTCCTGGCCCAGGGGCACCTGGACATGCCGCCGAGCGCCGGCGAACTGGGCCTGGAGGGCTACGCCCGGGCCCAGGGCCTCGGCTACCTGCCGCCGACCAACCCGGCCGAGGCGGACCTGGACTTCGTCGCCCCCGGCCAGCCGGTCGCGCTGCGGGGACTGGGGCTCAACTTCTTCGACTACCTGACGCTGCTGACCGCCGGCCGCGGCGGCACCTTCGTCCGGGAGGGCGAGCGGCTGCGCTACCGCCCGTCCGGCCGGGAGCCGTTGATGTACGCCGGCTCCCGGCGCGGCATCCCGTACCACGCGCGCGGCGAGAACCAGAAGGGCGCCTTCGGCCGCCACTGGCCGAGCTCCCGCACCATGGAACGGATCAACGTGCTGCGCGAGCAGCGCCGGCTGGGCGCGGAGGTCGAGTTCACCCGGCACATCTGGCCGCTGGTCGACCGCGAGGTCACCGGGGTCTACTACCACGCGCTGATCTCCGAGCGGCGCGGCGGCGAGCAGGCCGACGCCTTCCTGCGGGAGTACGGCGACCGGCCGCCGGGCGCGGACGACGAGGAGCTGCTCGGCCGGTTCGGCCTCGGGCCGGCCGACCGCTGGGACTGGGACGCGATCGCCCGGCCGTACGGGGAGCGCAAGTTCCTCGGCCGGGTCGAGTTCCAGGACTGGCTGCTCGGCCACCTGCGGCAGGACCTGGTGGAGGCCCGGCGCGGCAACGTCGGCGGGGCGCTGAAAGCGGCCCTGGACGTCATGCGCGACCTGCGCAACGAGGTCCGCCTGCTGGTCGACCACGCCGGGATCACCGGCGAGTCCTACCGCGACGAGCTGCAGTCCTGGTACACCCCGCTCAACGCCTACGTCTCGATCGGTCCGCCGCCCAGACGGATCGAGGAGCTGATCGCCCTGGTCGAGGCGGGCGTGGTGACCATGCTCGCCCCCGGCATGCGGGTCACGCCCGCACCGGCGGGGGCCGGGTTCACCGTCGACTCCACGTCCGTCCCGGGCGGGGAGGTCGAGGTGACCGCGCTGATCGAGGCGCGGCTGCCCGAGGTGGACATCCGGACCACCGAGGACCCGCTGGTCCGCAACCTGGTGGACCGCCGGGCCTGCCGGCCGTACCTGATCCCCACCGGCACCGACGGGCACGTCGAGACCGGCGGGCTGACGGTCACCGAGCGCCCGTACCGGCTGGTCGACGCGGCGGGCCGGGTGCACCCGTACCGCTACGCCTTCGGGGTGCCGACCGAGACGGTGCACTGGGCGACTGCGGCCGGGATCCGGCCCGGGGTCGACTCGGTGATCCTCGGCGACGCCGACGCGATCGCCCGGGCCTGCCTGTCGGCCGAACCGGGCCAGCGCTCGCCGTCGGCGGCGCGGGTGCGGGTCACCCTCTGAGCGCCGGGCTCCACCGCACCACCCGGTGGCCCCGGCCGCCGGTCGTACCGACAAGTTCCTTGAGAAAGTCCTGAGTTGAACCATCCAGAAGGAGGACCGCGCAGTGCCCGAACAGGCCGCGTCCGATTCGACCGTACGCCGACCGAGCGGCAGTGACCGCGCACCGGTGAGCGTCGACGCCGGACTGCTCTCACCGGTCTGGGCGGGCACCGACGCGCTCCGAACCCTGGGCGACGAGGCATGGGTCGCCGCGATGCTGGAGACCGAGGTCGCGCTGGCCCGTGCCCAGGCGTCCCTCGGCGTGATACCCGCCGACACGGCGGGAGCGATCGCCGAGGGCGCCGCGAGAGCCCGGATCGACGTCGCCGAGCTGGCCGCCGAGGCCCGCGGCGCCGCCAACCCGGTCGTCGTCCTGGTCCGGGAACTGACGGCGGCGGTCGCCGCCGTCGACCCCGCCGCCGCCGGGTACGTGCACCTCGGCAGCACCAGCCAGGACATCCTGGACTCGGCCGCGATGCTGCTCGGCGCGAGAGTGCTGGCGGACATCCGGCAGAACCTCTCCCGGGTGGCCGCGGCGCTGGCGAAGCTCGCCGACGAGCACCGCACCACCCCGATGGCCGCCCGCACCCTGGCCCAGCACGCCGTGCCCACCACCTTCGGGTTGAAGGCGGCCGGCTGGCTGGACTCGGTGCTGGACACCCTTGAGCGGGTCGACCGCACCGCCGCCCTGCTGCCGGCCCAACTGGGCGGCGCGGCCGGCACGATGGCGGCCTACCAGGAGTACGCCAGGGCCACCCCGGCCGACCGGCCCGGCCACGGGATCGAGCTCGCGGCGCGCTTCGCCGCCGAACTCGGCCTGCGCGAGCCCTCCGCCCCCTGGCACAGCCTGCGCGTCCCGCTGAACGACCTCGGCTGGGTGCTCAGTTCCGTCACCGGGACGCTGGGGAAGTTCGCCCTGGACGTCCAGGGGATGTCCCGCACCGAGGTCGGCGAGGTCGCCGAACCGGCCGCCGCAGGCCGCGGCGTCTCCTCGGCGATGCCCCAGAAGCGCAACCCGGTGCTGGCCACCCTCATCATGGCGGCCGCGCGTCAACTGCCCGCCCACGCGCTGATCCTGGCCCAGAGCATGGTGGCCGAGGACGAGCGGGCGCCCGGCGCCTGGCACGCCGAGTGGCAGCCGCTGCGCGAGGCGCTGCGGCTGGCCTCGGGCGCGGCCTACACGGCCGTGGAGCTCGCCGAGGGCCTGGAGGTCTTCCCGGAGCGGATGCGGGAGAACCTGGCGCTCACCGGCGGCTCGATCGTCTCCGAGCGGCTGAACGTCGCCCTCGCCCCGCTGCTGGGCAAGGCCGAGGCGAAGAAGCTGCTGGCCGAGTGCGCCCGCCGGTCCGCCTCCGGCACCGCCTCGTTCACCGAGGTGATGGAGGCCCGCTCGGACCTGGTGGCCAAGCTGCCGGCCGGCGTCACCGTCCAGGACCTGCTGGCCCCCGAGGGCTACCTGGGTGCCGCCGAACAGCTGGTGGACCGCGTGCTGCGGCGCCACCAGGAGAACCACGCGTGAAGGAGCCAGCATGAGTGACCACCTCTCCCCGGCGGTGCGCCCCCGCGGGCTGCACGGCCCGGTGGCGTTCTGGCTGATCGCCACCACCCAGTGCCTGCTGCTGTTCGCCTCCAGCGCGCCGTCCCCGCTCTACGTGGTCTACCAGGCGAAGTGGGGCTTCTCCTCGATCACCCTGACCGAGGTGTTCGCGGCCTACGCGATCGCACTGCTGGTCGCGCTGCTCGTGGTCGGCGGACTGTCCGACTACATCGGCCGCAAGCCGGTGCTGCTCGGCGCGCTCGTCGTCGAGGTGGCCAGCATGGCGCTGTTCATCCGCGCCGACGGCGTCGCCTGGCTGATGGCCGCCCGGATCGCCCAGGGCCTGGCCACCGGCGCCGCGACCGGGGCGACCAGCGCCGCGATGCTGGACCTCGCCCCGCAGCACCGGCCCCGGCTCGGCCCGTTGGTCAACAGCGCCGCGCCGATCGTCGGCCTGGCGCTGGGCGCGCTCGGCGCGGGCCTGCTGGTCCAGTACGCGCCGCACCCGCAGACCCTGGTGTACGCCCTGCTGCTCGCGGCCTTCGTGCTCTGCGCGCTGGGCGTCCCCGCGCTCGCCGAGACCTCGCCGCGCCGGCCGGGCGCGGTGGCCTCGCTGATGCCGCGGACGGGCATCCCGCGCGCGGCCAGGCCGATGTTCCTGGTGGTGGTGCCCTGCCTGTTCGCGGTCTGGGCGCTGGGCGGCCTCTACATGTCGCTCGGCCCGTCGATCGCGGCCGGCATCCTGCACATCTCCAACCACGTCATCGGCGGCCTGGTCATCTTCGCGCTGACCGGGACGGGGGCGGTCGGCTCGCTGCTGCGCCGCAACCACCCGCCGCGGCAGACCATGACCCTCGGCTTCGTGGCCTTCTTCGTCGGGGTCGGCGCCACCCTGGGCGCCCTGGCCACGGCCTCCACCCCGCTGTTCTTCGTCGGCACGGTGATCGCCGGGTACGGCTTCGGGACGGGCTTCCTGAGCGCCTTCCAGACCGTCGGGCCGCTCGCCGGACCGGAGGTCCGCGCCGAACTGATCGCCAGCATGTACGTCGTCTGCTACCTGGGGTTCAGCCTGCCGGCCGTCGCCGCCGGGGTGGCCGTGGGCCACATCGGGTTGAAGTCCACCGCGACGGTGTACGGCATCGCCGTGATGGTGCTCGCGGTGGCCGCCACCGCCGGTCTCCAGGTGCAGCAGCGCAAGGAGCAGCGCCGGCAGCGCGACGGGAGCGAGCCGGTGCCCGTCTCCGGGTCGGCGCGCCGTTGACCGACCGTCCACGCGCCCCGCTCACGTCCAGGTTCACGTCCAGGTTCACGTCTACCCGAGGTGCTTCCCATGACTGACGACAACCGGCCGGCCGGCTACGACCCGGCCGAGGTGGACGTCCTCCGCCGGTTCCTGCTCACCGCCCGGCGCGACCCGGACGCCGTCGCCGTCGTCGACGACACGTCGACCGTGACGTACGGCGAACTGGAGCGCCGGGTACGGCGGATCGCCGCCCGGCTCGGCGCGGACCGCGGCACGGTGGCCGTGCTGACCTCCCGCTCCGCGGACACCGTGGCGGCGCTGCTCGGCGTGCTCGCGGCCGGCGGCACCTACTGCCCGATCGACCCGGCGTTCCCGCCGGAGCGCACGGCCGCGCTGCTGGCGGCCGCCGGGGTGCCGGTGCTGGACCCGTCCGACGCCGCGGGCGGCGAGGAGCCCGAGGGCTTCCCGGAAGGCCGGCTGCCCGAGCCCGACCCGGCCGCCCCCGCCTACCTGCTCTTCACCTCGGGCTCCACCGGGCAGCCCAAGCCGGTGGTCACCCCGCGGCGGGCGATCGGCGCCTCGGTGGCCTCGCTGGCCACCCTGTTCGCGGTCGCCCCCGGTGACCGGGTGCTCCAGTTCGCCTCACTCAACTGGGACACCTGCTTCGAGGAGATCCTGCCCGCGCTCACCGTCGGCGCGACCCTGGTCTTCGACGCGGACGCCTACTCGGCCTCCTTCCCGCGCTTCCTGCGGATGGTCGAGCGGCACCGGATCACCCTGCTGGACCTGCCCACGGCGTTCTGGCACGAGTTCGTCAACCACCTGACCGAGGAGCGGGCCGCCCTGCCGGAGAGCCTGCGCACCGTCGTCATCGGCGGCGAGGCGGCCCGGCCGGCCCGGATCGACGACTGGTGCGCGCTGCCCGGCGCCGACGCCGTCCGCCTGGTCAACACCTACGGCTGCACCGAGACCACCCTGGTCACCCACGCGATCGACCTGCACGGACCGCTCGCCGGCCCGGCCGTCGCCGCGGGGGCCGCCCGGGTCGTCCCGATCGGCCGGGCGCTGCCGCACGTCCGGGAGCAGATCGGCGAGGACGGCGAGCTGCTGATCGGCGGGGACGGGCTGGCGCTCGGCTACCGGGGCCTGCCGGAGGTCACCGCCGAGCGGTTCGCCGAACTCGACCTGCCCGGCGCGCCGGGGCGCTACTTCCGCACCGGCGACCGGGTCCGCCGGGAGCCGGACGGCGTCCTCGTCCACCAGGGCCGCCTGGACGACGAGCTCAAGGTCCGCGGCATCCGGGTCAGCCCGGGCGAGGTCGAGGCCCGGATCTGCGCCCACCCGGACGTGGCGGCCGCCGCCGCCACCGGCGCCGCGCTGGGCGACCACACCGTCCTGGTCGCCTATGTGACACCCCGTCCGCACGCCGACGCCGACACCCTCGCGGCCGGGCTCGCCCGGTACCTGCGCACGTCGGGACCGAGCCACCTCGTCCCGTCCCGGATCACCGTCGTGCCCGAACTCGTCCTCACCGCGAGCGGCAAGGTCGACCGGCGCCGGACCCACCAGATGTACACAACCAGCAACTGACGCAAGGAGAATGACCGTGTCCACCGTTGGTACCGTCGACAGCGTGATCGGCATCTTCGGCCGGGTCCTGGAATCCGACCAGGTGACCGCCGACTCGGACTTCTTCGACCTGGGCGGGGACTCCCTGCTCGCCACCCGGGTGCTCAGCGGGGTCGCCCGCGAGTTCGGCGCGGAGTTCGGCATCGCCGAGTTCATCGACGCCCCGACCCCGGCCGCCCTGGCCAAGCTGATCGAAGGTGCGGCCCGATGAGCGTCATCGTTGTCGGAGCCGGCCTGGCCGGACTCACCGCCGCCACCGAACTGGCCGCCAGAGGCGTCGAGGTGACCGTCCTGGAGGCCCGCGACCGGGTCGGCGGCCGCACCCACGGCCTCGAGGTCGCCCCCGGCCAGTGGGCCGACGCCGGCGCCGCCTACCTCGGCGAGCGCCACACCGAGCTCAAGGCGCTGATCGAGCGCCTCGGCCTGGCCACCGCGCCCACCACCATGGTCGGCCAGAGCCGGTTCTCCCTGGGCGGCGACCCGGAGAGCACCGACGGCCGCTTCCCGCCGCTCAGCCCGATCGCCCTCGGCGAGATGTTCGACCTGCTGGACGAGGTCACCAAGGCGGTCCGCGCGGACGCCCCGCACCTCACCCCGGACGCGGAGCGGCTGGACCGGCTCACCGTGGCCGAGTGGATCGAGCAGAACGTCCAGCACCCCGACGCCCGGCTGTTCTTCCCGCTGTTCCTCGGCGAGATGATGGCCGCCGACCCGGCCGACGTGTCGGTGCTGCACATGGCCTTCTACCTGAACTCCGGCGGCGGCATCCGCTACCTCAACGCCTTCCAGGGCGGCGCCCAGGAGGAGCGGGTCGACGGCGGCGCGCACCGGCTGAGCGAGCTGCTGGCCGACAAGCTCGGCGACCGGGTGCTGCTCTCCCGGCCGGTGCGCCTGGTCGAGCAGATCGGCGACCGGGTCCGGGTGCACACCGACCAGGGCGTGCACGAGGGCGACAGCGTGGTCATCGCGCTGCCGCCGCTGCTGGCCGACACCGTCGAGTTCCGGCCGGAGCTGCCCGCGCCGCGGTCGAGCGAGGTCACCGCGCGGGGCTGCGCCGTCAAGGTCCACCTGATCCACCCCAAGCCGCTCTGGCGCGACCACGGGCTGTCCGGCTGGTCGGTCAGCTCCGACGGGCCGCTGCTGTCCACCGTGGACGACTCGCCCCCCGGCGAGGGCGTCGGCATCCTGACCGGCTTCGTCACCGGCAGCGAGGCCAAGACCTTCGCGGCCCTGCCCGCCGAGGAGCAGCGCAGCGCCGTCCTGGCCCAGGCCCGGCGGCTCTTCCCGCAGCTGCCCGAGCCGATCGGCTACCACGTCACCGACTGGGTCAACGAGGAGTACAGCCGCGGCTGCTACGCCGCGCTGTTCGGGCCGGGCGACTGGCTCGCCCAGGGCCCGCAGCTGACCGAGCCGTTCGGCCGGGTGCACTGGGCCGGCACGGAGACCAGCACCGAGTTCTTCGGCCTGATGGAGGGCGCGATCCGCTCGGGCCTGCGGGCGGCGGAGGAGATCGCTCCGGCCGGCTGACCGGCCCCGAGCGACTGATATATCGTCACATCGCTGTGGTGGGTGCCGGTACCGATCGCGGTACCGGCACCCACCCGCGCCCAGGACCCGACAGCCCCAGGAGCCCACCCATGACCAGTGATTCGGCGGCGTCGGAGGCGGAGGCCACCGCCCGGCGCTGCGCGGAGGCCATGTACGCCGACGACCGGACCTGCCAGTCGCTCGGCATCACCATCGACCAGGTCGGCCCCGGCCGCGCCACCGCGCACCTCAAGCTCGCCGACACCATGGTGAACGGCCACGGCACGGCGCACGGCGGGTACCTGTTCCTGCTCGCCGACGCGGCCTTCGCCTACGCCTGCAACACCCACGACGTCGCCACCGTGGCCCAGGCGGCCCAGGTGACCTTCCTGCGCCCGGCCTCGGCCGGGGACGAACTCGCCGCCGAGGCGGTGGAGCGCTCCCGGTTCGGCCGCAGCGGGATCTACGACGTCACGGTGCGCCGGGCGGACGGCAAGGTGATCGCCGAGTTCCGCGGCCAGAGCCAGTCGCTGCCGGGGCAGCGCGTCACGTCGTCCGGCCCGCAGTCGAAGGACAGGTGATCCCCATCGACACCGCGCCCGACACCACCGCGCCCGACACCACCGCACCCGACATCCGGCCCTGGGACCGGCGGGCGCTCCGGATCACCGAGGAGATCGTCGACCGGGTCGAGGCCACCGACCTCGACCGGCCGACCCCCTGCTCGGAGTGGACGCTGCACAAGCTGCTGGCCCACATGATCGGCCAGAACCACGGCTTCGCCGCCGCCGCCGAAGGCGTGCGGACCGAGCGCGCCGACTGGGCGGACCGCGAGTTCGGCGACGACTGGGCCGGTGCCTTCCGGGACTCCTCGGCCCGGGTCGCCCGGGCCTTCGCCCGGGAGGGCGTGCTGGACACCGAGTTCTGGCTGCCCGAGGTGCGCGGCGGACAGATGTTCCCGGCCCGTACGGCGATCGGCTTCCACTTCGTCGACTACGTGGTGCACGGCTGGGACGTGGCCGCCGCGATCGGGGTGCCCGCCGCGTACGAGGCGGAACTGCTCGACGCGGTGCTCCCGTACGTCGAGGAGGTGCCGGACGGGAGCAACCGGCTCCAGCCCGGGTCCTCCTTCCGGCCGGGGCTGGCCACCGCCAGCACCGACCGGCTGGACCGGATCCTGGCGATGCTCGGACGCTCGCCCCGCTGGCCGGTCGAAGCGGTTGAACCGGCCGACGCGGGCGACGCGGCCGAAGCGGGCGAACCGGCCGACGCGGCCGCACCGCTGTCCGGCTCCGCGGGGCCGGGGGAGCCGGGCGCCGGGGCGTGACCCGCGCGCGCAACCTCCCCCTGCTGCTGGCCGCGACCTTCGCCGTCTTCTCCGACTACGCGCCGCTGCTCTCGGTGGTGCCGCTCTGGTCCGCGACCGGGGGCTCCTCGGGCGTCGGCGCCGGGGCGGCCACCGGGGTGACCATGGGCGCGGGCATCCTGGTGCAGCTGTGCATGGGCCGGCTGGTCCCGGCGCTCGGTCTGCGCCGGCTGCTGGTGACCGGCTCCCTGCTGCTCAGCCTGCCGACGGCGGCCTACCTGCTGTCGCCCGCGCTGGGGTGGGTGCTGGCCGTCTCGGCCGTCCGGGGCGCGGGGTTCGGCATGGCCGCCGTGGCGGGCAGCGCGCTGGCCGCCGAACTGGCCCCGCCGGGCCGGCGGGCCGCGGTGGTCGGCTGGTACGGGGCCGCCGCGGGGCTCCCGCAGGTGGTCTGCCTGCCGCTGGGGGTGTGGTGCGCGCAGACCTTCGGCTTCCCGGTGGTGTTCCTGGGGGCGACGGTGCTGGGCGGGCTCGCGGTACCGCTCGCGTGGGCGCTGGTGGTGCCGGCCGTGGTGCCCGCTGCGGCGCCTGACGACGGGCCTGCTGCGGTGGAGCCGTCCGGGGTGGAGCCCGCGGCGGTGGCGGCGTCCGGGCCGGTGCCGACGGCTCCACCGCACCCGCCGGCCGGCGGATTCGCCCCGCTGGTCGGCCTGTTGGCGCTGCTGGCCGCGAGTGCGGCCGCGGTGGGCGGCGTCACCTCGTTCGTGGCCTTCGCGCTGCCGGCCCCGGGAGCGGCGGCGGTGGTGCTGTTCGCGCTGTCCGCCGCGATGATCCTGGGCCGGCTGGCGGCGGGCGGGCTCGCCGACCGGTTCGGTGAGGGCCGCACGCTGGTCCCGGCGGTGATCGCCGCGGCCCTCGGCACGGGCGGCATCGCCGCGGCGGTGCTGCTCACCGCTGCGGCGACGGTCCCGGCGGCCCTGGCGGCCGCGGTCTGCGGGGCGGGGTTCGGGGCGTTGCAGAACGAGACCCTGGTGCTGGTGTTCGCCCGGACCGGACCGGCCCGTCGCGGCATGGCCAGCACCGCCTGGAACATGGCGTACGACGTGGGCACCGGGGCCGGCTCCCTCCTGGTCGGTGTCGCCTCCCGGCTGGTCGGGGTGGGTGGGGCCTTCCTGCTGTCGGCCGTCGCGGTGGCCGCGGTGCTGCCCGCGGCGCGGGCGCGGCCCGGGCGGCCCCGGTCGGGTCGGGTGCCGCTGGGGGAGTCGCAGCCCGGCCCCGCGCGGCCCGGCCCCTCGCAGCCCGGTCAGGCCGACGCGGGGACCGGGACCCGTCGGCGGACCTGACCGGGAACGGTGGCGTCCGCCAGTCGGGCCGCGCAGTCCGCGATCGCCCGGATCCGGGCGTTCTCCTCGGCGGTGCGCCAGATCAGCGCCACCGGCGCCGGTGGCAGGTCGTGGATCGCGACGAACGCCACGTCCGGCTGGGCGTAGTAGCGGGCCACCGACTCCGCCAGCGGCGCGACCCCCTTCCCGGCGGCCACCAGGGACAGGATCTCCTGGCAGGTCTGCACCTCCTGCCCCCGGCGCAGCACGTGCCCGGAGGGCGTCGCCACCGGCAGGTGGAAGTCCCGCCAATAGTCGGGCGCGGTGTTCGCCAGGGCGAACACCGTCTCGCGCGCGATCTCCTCGATCGAGATCGACTGCCGCCCGGCGACCGGGTGGTCCAGGGCGACCGCCAGCATCCGCGACTCCAGGCCGATCACCGGCCCGACCGTGATGTCCGGCTCCTCGATCGGCAGCCGCACCACCAGGGCGTCCACCTCGCCCCGGCGCAGCGGGCCGAGCAGGTCGCTGCAGGCCACCTCGTGCAGGGTGATGTCGCACTCCGGCGCGTACGCCTGCCCGGCGCGTATCAGGCCCGCCGCGTACGATCCGCCGGCCGCGCCGGTGAAGCCCAGCCGCAGCTGTCCGTCGACGCCGCAGGCCTGGGCCACCGTCTCGGAGTACGCGGCGGTCATCTCCTGGTAGAGCGGCTTCAACCGGTCGACCAGGCCCACCCCCAGCTTGGTCAGCCTGACCTGACGGCTGGTCCGCTCGAACAGCTGGCCGCCGATGCGCTGCTCCACGTCCCGCAGCGTCTGGCTGACCCTGGACTGCGACACGCGCAGTCTCTTGGCGGCCTGCCCGAAGTGCAGTTCCTCCCCGAGTGTCAACAGTGTCCGTACCTCGCGCAGATCCAGCACCGGAACCGCCCCCTCCCGAATAGACATGTCTGCCTCAACAGATCGCACGGTCCTTACAATGCCGCATGACCAGCCGCCTGTTCGGGTAATCCCCAGTCTCCCGGACCCGGAAGCGTCGGTTCACGCAGTGGCCGGATTCGTGCGGTGGCGGCCGACTTCCGGCCCGGCGGCCCCCGACCCGACGGCCCGGGCGCGTCCATTCCTGACGGTTCCGATACTCGATGAGGTGTTGACGCGACTAAGGACGCTGATACTCTGTCGATCACGCAGACAGCTCAGGGGTGCATGCCGACTACGGGGAACGGGTCGGCGGGGGCCGGGGCTGGACCGGGTGACGGTACATCAGGCCACTTGAGGGAGTGGCCCGTTGTGCCGTGCCCGGTCGCCTGCGGTCCGACTGTCCGGGGTTCACGGGGGTGCATCGATGCAGGGCATGGCTGGGCGCGAAGCGGACGGTCTCCCGCCCCGGGCGGTCGCGGTGGTCGGGATCGGCTGCCGCTTCCCGCAGGCGGACGGGCCGGAGGCGTTCTGGCGGCTGCTGCGCGCCGGCGGGGACGCGGTCACCGGGCGCCCCGGCGACCGGGGGCCGGCCCGCGGCGGCTTCCTCGACCGGGTGGACGGCTTCGACCCGGAGTTCTTCGGCATCTCCCGCCGCGAGGCCGTCGCGATGGACCCGCAGCAGCGGTTGGCGCTCGAACTGGCCTGGGAGGCCCTGGAGGACGCCAGGACCGGACCGGCCGGGCTCGCCGGCAGCCGGACCGGCGTGTTCCTCGGCGTGATCGCCGACGACTACGCCGCGCTGCTGCACGGCCTCGGCCCCGAGGCGGTCACCGGGCACACCCTGACCGGACTGCAGCGCGGGGTGACCGCCAACCGGATCTCCTACGCGCTGGGCCTGCACGGGCCGAGCCTGGTGGTCGACACCGGGCAGTCCTCCTCGCTGACCGCCGTGCACCTGGCCTGCGCCAGCCTGCGCAGCGGTGAGTCCGAACTCGCGCTGGCCGGCGGGGTGAGCCTGATCCTGGCGCCGCAGAGCACCCTGGCCCTGGAGCGCGCCGGGACGCTCTCGCCCGCCGGGCGCTGCCACACCTTCGACGCCCGCGCCGACGGCTACGTCCGCGGCGAGGGCGGCGGGATCGTCGTCCTCAAACCGCTGGAGGCCGCCGTCCGGGACGGCGACCGGATCCACGCCGTCATCCGCGGCAGCGCCCTGAACAACGACGGGGCCACCGAGACGCTGCCCACCCCCGGCCGGGCCTCGCAGCGGCGGGTGCTGCTCGCGGCCTGCGCCGACGCGGGCGTCGAGCCGGGCGAGGTCCAGTACGTCGAACTGCACGGCTCGGGCACCCGGGCCGGGGACCCGGTCGAGGCCGCCGCGCTCGGCGCGGCGCTGGGCACCGCCCGGGCGGCGGGCGACCCGCTGCTGGTCGGATCGGTCAAGACCAACATCGGCCACCTGGAGGGCGCGGCCGGGATCGCCGGGCTCATCAAGGCCGTGCTGTGCGTCGGCGCGCGCGAACTCGTGCCCAGCCTGAACCACACCGGGCCCGGCGGGCGGATCCCGCTGGACGACCTCAACCTGGCGGTCAACACCGGGCTCCGGGACTGGCCGGCGCCCGAGCGGCCGCTGCTCGCCGGGGTCAGCTCCTTCGGCATCGGCGGCACCAACTGCCACGTGCTGCTGGCCGACTGGCGCGCGGGCGAGCCCGCGCCGGCGGGCGGCGGGGGCGCGGCCGGGGCGCTGCCCTGGGTGCTCTCGGGGCGGGACGAACCCGCGCTGCGGGACCAGGCGGAGCGGCTTCGGGCCCGGGTGACGGAGCGCCCGGAGCTCGGACCGGCCTCGGTGGGCCGCTCGCTGGCCCTCACCCGCAGCACCTTCGAACAGCGCTGCGTCGTCGTCGCGGACGACCGGGACGCCTTCCTCGCCGCCCTGGCGGCACGGGCGGCCGGGCAGCCGTCGGCGGCCGTGGTCGAGGGCCGGCACGACGGGCCGCCGGTCCGTCCGGTCTTCGTCTTCCCCGGCCAGGGCTCGCAGTGGGCCGGCATGGCGGCGGAACTGCTCGACGGATCGCCGGTCTTCGCCGAACGGATCGACGCCTGCGCGCAGGCCCTCCGCCCGTACGTGGACTGGTCGTTGACGGACGTGCTGCGCGGCGCCGAGGGAGCGCCGGCCCTGGCGGGCGACGAGGTGATCCAGCCCGCACTGTGGGCGGTGATGGTGTCGCTGGCCGCGCTGTGGCGCTCGGCCGGGGTGGAGCCCGCCGCCGTGGTGGCCCACTCCCAGGGCGAGATCGCCGCAGCCACCGCCGTGGGCGCGCTGTCGCTGGCGGACGGCGCGCGGATCGTCGCGCTGCGCAGCCGGGCGCTGAACCGGATCGCCGGCCGGGGCGGCCTGCTGTCCGTCGAACTGCCCTCCGGGGAGGTCGGGTCGGACCTCGCGGCGGTGCACCCGGCGCTGTCGGTCGCGGCCGTCAACGGCCCCGCGCACACCGTGGTGGCCGGCCCGGCCGACGCGCTCGACGCGCTGGCTGCCCACTACGGGCCGCGGGTGCGCACCCGCCGGGTGCCGATCGACTACGCCTCGCACAGCGCGGCCGTCGAGGTCCTGCGGGAGGAGCTGCTCGCCGCCTTCGCCGGGGTCGCCCCGCGCGCCGTCGACGTGCCGTTCCACTCCACCGTCACGGCGGCGCCCGTGGACACCGCGGAGCTGGACGCCCTCTACTGGTACCGCAACCTGCGCGAGCCGGTGCGCTTCGGGCCGGCCGTCGAGCGGCTGCTGGACGCGGGCCACACCGCCTTCCTGGAGATCAGCCCGCACCCGGTGCTCGCGCTGGGCCTCCGGCAGGCGGTCGACGCGCGCGGCGGCGCGGGCGCGGTGCTCGGCACGCTCCGGCGCGGGCGCGGGGACCGCCGCCGCTTCCTCACGGCGGCGGCCGAGGCCTTCGTCCGGGGCGTCGCGGTGGACTGGGCGGCGCTGCTGCCCGGCACGGCGCCGCTGGTCGACCTGCCGACGTACCCGTTCCAGCGGCGCTCCTGCTGGCCGGCGGGGCTGCCGGGGGCGACGCCGCAGGAGAGCGGGGGCACGGCGGACGCACCCGTAGCTCAGGCTCCCGTCACGCCGCAGGACCCCGTCGCACCGCAGGCCCCCGCCGTGGACCAGCGGGCGCTGCTGGAGCTGGTCCGGAGCCACACCGCCGTGGTGCTGGACGCCGGCTCGGCCGCCGAGGTCCGGCCCGGCCGGACCTTCCGGGAACTGGGCCTGGACTCCGCCATGGCGCTCGAACTGCGCGACCGGCTGTCGGCCGCGACCGGCCGGGCACTGGAGAGCACCGTCCTGTACGACCACCCCAGCCCGGCCGCCCTGGCCGGCGCGATCGGGGCGCTCCGGGCCGGCCCGGAGCCGGTGGCGCAGCCCCCGGAGGCAGCCGTGACCGCTGCGCCGGGGACCGACGCGGCGCCGGAGCCGGACGAGGACGACCCGGTGGTCATCGTCGGCATGGCCTGCCGCTACCCCGGCGGGGTGCGCTCGCCCGAGGACCTGTGGCGCCTGGTCGACACCGGGACGGACGCCACCGGGGACTTCCCGGACGACCGCGGCTGGGACCTGGCCGCGCTCTTCCACCCGGACCAGGAGCGGACCGGGACCTCGTACGTCCGCCGGGGCGGCTTCGTCCGGGAGGCGCCGGACTTCGACGCGGAGTTCTTCGGGATCAGCCCCCGCGAGGCCCTCGCCATGGACCCGCAGCAGCGGCTCCTGCTGGAGGTCGCCTGGGAGGCCCTGGAGCGCGCCGGGATCGACCCGACGGCGCTTGCGGGCAGCCGGACCGGCGTGTTCGCCGGTGCGATGCACGCCGACTACGGGCCCGGCATGGAGACGGCCGGCCCCGGCGTCGCCGGGCACCTGCTGACCGGCACCAGCGTGAGCGTGGTCTCCGGCCGGATCGCCTACCTGCTCGGCCTGAACGGCCCCGCGCTGACCGTGGACACCGCCTGCTCGGCCTCGCTGGTGGCGCTGCACCAGGCGGTGCGCTCGGTGCGCTCCGGGGAGTGCACGCTCGCCCTGGCCGGCGGCGTCACCGTGATGGCCACCCCCGGCATGTTCGTCGAGCTCTCCCGCCAGCGGGTGCTGGCCGCCGACGGCCGCTGCAAGGCGTTCTCCGCGCAGGCGGACGGCACCGGCTGGGGCGAGGGCGCCGGGATGGTGGTGGTCGAGCGGCTCTCCGCCGCCCGCCGCCACGGCCACCCGGTGCTGGCGGTCGTCGCGGGCAGCGCCGTCAACTCCGACGGCGCCTCCAACGGGCTGTCCGCGCCGAACGGCCTCGCCCAGCAGCGCGTCATCGAGGACGCCCTCGCCGACGCCGGACTCACCCCGCGCCAGGTCGACGCCGTCGAGGCGCACGGCACCGGCACCGCGCTGGGCGACCCGATCGAGGCGAACGCCCTGCTCGCCACCTACGGTCAGGACCGGGACGGGCGGCGGCCGCTGTGGCTGGGCTCGCTCAAGTCCAACATCGGGCACGCCCAGGCGGCGGCCGGCGTCGGCGGCGTGATCAAGATGGTGCAGGCGATCCGGCACGCCACCCTGCCCGCGACCCTGCACGTCGACCGGCCGTCCCCGCACGTGGACTGGACGGCCGGAGCGGTGGCCCTGCTCGACCGGGCCCGGCCCTGGCCGCGGACCGGCGGGCCCCGGCGCGGCGGCGTCTCCTCCTTCGGGATCAGCGGCACCAACGCACACGTCATCCTCACCGAGCCGCCCGTCGTCGCGGCCGGAACCGAGGCCGGAACCGACGCCGGGACCGAGGCCGGAACCGACGCCGGGACCGACGCCGGAACCGCGGAGCAGCCGCAGCGCCCGCCGGTGGTGCCGGTGGTGCTGTCCGCCCGCACCCCCGAGGCGCTGCGCGAGCAGGCCCGGCGGCTGGCCGCCGCCCCGCTCGACCCGACCGCGGCCGCACCGGCCCTGACCGCCCGTACGGCCTTCGACGAGCGCGCCGTGGTGATCGCCGCCGACCGCGCCGAGGCCGACCGGGCGCTGGACGCCCTGGCCCGCGGCGAGGAGAACCGCGCCGTCGTCACCGGCCGGGCCGGTGAGCCCGGGCGGACCGTCCTGGTCTTCCCCGGCCAGGGCGGCCAGTGGCAGGGGATGGCGGCGGCGCTCGCCGCCGAGAGCCCGGTCTTCGCGGCCCGGCTGGCCGAGTGCGAGCGGGCGCTCGCGCCGTACGTGGACTGGTCGTTGGCGGACGTCCTGGCCGGGGCGCCGCTGCTGGACCGGATCGACGTCGTGCAGCCCGCGCTGTGGGCGGTGATGGTGTCGCTGGCCGAACTGTGGCGCGCCGCCGGGGTCGTCCCGGACGCCGTGGTCGGCCACTCCCAGGGCGAGATCGCCGCCGCCGTGGTGGCCGGGGCGCTCTCGCTGGAGGACGGCGCCCGCGCCATCGCGCTGCGCAGCAGCGTGGCGATCGAGCTGATGGGCAAGGGCGCGATGGCCGTCGTCCCGCTGCCCGCCGCGCGGGTGCGGGAACGGCTCGTCGAGCCGCTGGCCGTCGCCGCGGTCAACGGCCCCGGCAGTACGGCCGTGGCCGGGCCGCCGGCGGCGATCGCCGCACTGGTCGACGGCTACCGGGCCGAGGGCGTCGAGGCCCGGGTGATCCCGGCGGCCTTCGCCTCGCACTGCCCGGCGGTCGAACCGATCCGGGAACGGATCCTGGCCGGCCTGGCGCCGCTGACCCCGCGCGGCGGCGGCACGGCGCTGATGTCCTCGGTCACCGCCGACTGGCAGGACGGCGCCGGGCTCGACGCCTCCTACTGGTACGCCAACCTGCGGCACACCGTGCGCTTCCAGGAGGCCGTCGAGGCGCTGATCGCCGCCGGCCACACCACCTTCGTCGAGGTCGGCCCGCACCCGGTGCTGGTCGCCAGCATCGGCCGGATCCTGGAGGAGGCCGGGGTCGAGGGGACGGTGACGGGCTCGCTGCGCCGCGAGGACGGCGGACTGCGCCGCTTCCTCACCTCCGCCGCCGAGGCCCACGTCCGGGGCCTGCCGATCGCCTGGGACCGGCTCACCGGCACCGGTACCGGCACCGCCGCCGACCGCCCCGAGCTGCCCACCTACCCCTTCCAGGGGCGCCGCTACTGGCTCACCGCCACCGCCGGACCGACCGGCACCGCCGGCCTCGGCCAGGCCCCGGCCGACCACCCGCTGCTCGGCGCGGCCGTCGAACTCGGCGACGGCGAAACGGTGTTCACCGGACGGCTGGCGACCCGCAGCCACCCCTGGCTGGCCGACCACGCCCTCGCCGGTGCGGTCGTGCTGCCCGGCAGCGCCTTCCTGGACCTGGCCCTGCACGCGGGTGCCCGGTCCGGGGCGGCCCGGATCGAGGAACTGACCGTCACCGCACCGCTGGTGCTGCCCGCGGACGGCGCCGTCGACCTGCGGGTCCGGATCACCGGCGCGGATGGCGCCGGGCTGCGGACCTGCCGGATCTCCGGCCGGGCGACCGGCGGGGAGTGGACCGAGCACGCCACCGGCACCCTCGGGGCCGCTGGAGCCGTACCGTTCGAGGAGGCCGGGGAGGCCGGGGAGTGGCCGCCGACCGGCGCCGTGCCGGTGCCGCCGGAGCGCGCGTACCAGGACCTCGCCCTGCACGGCCACGCGTACGGGCCGGTGTTCCAGGGACTGCGGGCCGCCTGGCGGCGCGACGGCGAACGGTTCGCCGAGGCCGTCCTGCCCGAGCCGGCCGCCGGGGCCGCCGGGGCCCACCGCCTGCACCCCGCCCTGCTCGACGCAGCCCTGCACGGGCTGATCGCCGACGCGCTGGGGCAGCACGGGCGGCGCACCCAGCCGCTGCGCTGGCGCGGCGTGTCGCTGACCGGCGGTGCCGGCCCGACGGCCCTGCGGGTGCACGCGGTGCGCGCCGCGGGCGGAGGCCTCCGGCTGACCCTGCGGGACGCCTCGGGGGCGGCGGTGGGGCTGGTCGAGTCGGTCGAGCTGTGCCCGGTCGCGGAGACCGGCGGCTCGGTCGATCCCGAAGCCGCCGCGCGGGACTCGCTATTCGCGCTCGGCTGGGAGCAACTGGGATCTCTCGAAAGCGATCTGACGGAACATCATGCACCCGTTCCGTGGGACGCCCTTGACCTGGAGGCGCTGTGCACGGCGGCCGGGCCGCCCGCACACGTCCTGGTGGACTGTCCGGCGGGCGCGGACGGGACCGATCCGGCGACGGCGGCCCGTACCGTGACCCGTCGAACGCGGGACCTGCTCGGCCGCTGGCTGGCCGAGGAGCGGCTCGCCGGGGCCCGGCTGGTGCTGGTGACCCGCGGGGCGGTCGCCGTCCGAGGCGGCGAGACCGTCCGGGACCTCGCCCAGGCGGCGGCCTGGGGGCTGGTGCGGACGGCCCAGGTCGAGCACCCGGGCCGGTTCGTCCTGGTCGACCTCGGGCCGGAGACGGCCGGGGTCCCGGCCGAGGCGCTGACGCCGGAGGAGCACCAGCTGGCCGCCCGGGACGGATCCGTCCTGGTGCCCCGGCTGCGATCCGCGGCGGGGGAGCGCGTGTTGACGGTCCCGAAGGACGCGGTGGACTGGCGGCTGGACCTCTCCGGGCCCGGCACCCTCGACGCCCTGGAGCTGCGCCCCTGCCCCGAGGCCGCCGCCGCACCGGGCCCCGGCCTGGTCCGGATCGCGGTCCGCGCCGCCGGGCTCACCTTCCACGACGTCCTGGGCGCGCTGGACCTGCACGCCGGGGACCCGGGCCCGCTCGGGCTGGAGGGCGCGGGCGTGGTCACCGCGACCGGCCCCGGGGTCACCGGGCTGACCGTCGGCGACCGGGTGATGGGCCTGTTCCCCGCTGCCCTCGGCACCGTCGCCCACGCCGACCACCGCACCCTGGTGCGGATCCCCGAGGGCTGGTCCTTCACCCGGGCCGCCGCCGTGCCGGTCGCCCACCTGGCCGCCCTGCACGCCCTGGTCGACCTGGGCGGGGTGCGCGCGGGCGACGCCGTGCTGATCCACGCCGGGGCGGGCGGTGTCGGCACGGCCGCCGTCCAACTCGCCCGGCACCTGGGCGCGGAGGTCTTCGCGACCGCCGCCCCCGCCAAGTGGCCCGCCCTGCGCGCCCTCGGGCTGGACGACGCCCACCTGGCCTCCTCCCGTGAGCCCGGCTTCGGCGCGCGCTTCGCCGAACTCCCCTCCGGCGCTCGGGGGATGGCGTTCGTCCTGAACTCGCTGACCGGTGCGGCCGTCGACGAGTCCCTGCGGTCGCTGCGCCCCGGCGGCCTGCTGGTCGAACTCGGCCGGGCCGACCGGCGCGACCCCGCCGAGGTGGCCGCCGCCCACCCCGGGGCCCGCTACCGGGCGATGAACCTGCTGGAGCTGCCGCCCGAGCACCTCGGCCGGCTGCTGCGCCGGGTGGTCGAGCTGTTCGCCGAGGGCGCGTTCGGCCGGGCGCCGGTGACCGACCTGGACGTGCGGCGCGCACCCGAGGCCTTCGGGCTGCTGAGCCGGGGCGGGCACGTCGGCAAGGTCGTGCTGACCGTGCCGCCGGTCCTCGACCCGGACGGGACCGTCCTGATCACCGGCGGCACGGGCGCCATCGGCCGGGCCCTCGCCCGGCACCTGGTCACCGCCCACGGCGCCCGACGGCTGCTGCTGGCCGGACGGCGCGGCGCGGACGCGCCCGGCGCGGCCGAACTCGCCGCCGAACTGGCGGAGTCGGGCGCCGAGGTGCGGTTCGCCGCGGTCGACGTCGCCGACCGGGCCGCGGTGGCCGCGATGATCGCCGCCGTCCCCGAGCGGCACCCGCTGACCGCCGTGGTCCACGCCGCGGGCGTGGTGGACGACGCCCCGATCACCTCGCTCACCCCCGACCGGATCGACCGGGTGATGCGGACCAAGGCCGACGGCGCCTGGCACCTGCACGAGTTGACCGCCGGCCACCCGCTCACCGCCTTCGTGCTGATCTCCTCGGTGATGGCGACGCTCGGCGGCGCCGGGCAGGGCGGCTACACCGCCGCCAACGCCTTCCTGGACGCGCTCGCCCGGCACCGCCGCACCCAGGGCCTGCCCGGGCTCGCCCTCGGCTGGGGCCTGTGGGACGACCCGGACGGCATGCTCGGCGGGCTCGGCGCCGCTGACCGCGCCCGCTTCGCCCGGGCCGGACTGGTCGCGATGGCGCCCGAGCTCGGCCTCGCCCTGCTGGACGCGGCCCTGCTCTCCCCGCACGCCGCCCTGCTGCCCGCCCGGCTGGACCGCGCGGCGCTGCGCGAGCTCGGCGGCGACCTGCCGCCGGTGCTGCGCTCCGTCCTGGCCGCCGCCGGGCCGCAGCGGCCCGGGAACGCCCCCGGGCGGCGCGACCGGCCGCTGCGGGAGGAGCTGGCCGGGCTGGGTGCCGAGGAACGCGCGGAGCTGCTCGCCGAGTTGATCCGCACCCAGACGGCCGCCGTCCTGGGCTGCCGGCCCGAGGCCGTCCCGGCCGACCGGCCGTTCGGCGAGCTCGGCTTCGACTCGCTCACCTCGGTCGAGTTCCGCAACCGGCTCGGCGCGGCGACGGAGGTCAAGCTGCCCGTCACCCTGCTGTTCGAGGCGCCGACGCTGCCGGAGCTGGTCGCGGTGCTGGACGCCGCGCTCGCACCGGCCGAGGCCGCCGAACCGGAACCCGTGACGGCGGCGGAACCGCAGGTGGCGGCGGAGCCGGCCGACCCGGCGGAGGACGTGGCGGCGCTGATCGAGGCCGCCACCGCCGAGGAGCTGTTCGCCTTCATCGACGCCCAGCTGACCTGACACCGCCCCCACCCCCCACCGGCCACCCCCACCCTCCCCGCAAGGACCGATCCGTCATGGCATCAGCAGCAGTGACACCGGCAGCCGACGAGAAGCTGCTCGGCTACCTCAAGCGCCTCACCGTCGACCTGCACCAGGCCCGCGAGCGCCTGCGCGAACTGGAGGAGGGGCCGCAGGAGCCGATCGCGATCGTCGGCATGGCCTGCCGCTACCCGGGCGGCATCGACTCGCCCGAGGCCCTGTGGCGGCTGCTGGCCTCCGAGGGGGAGACCGTCGGCGCGTTCCCCCGCGACCGCGGCTGGGCGGAGGGCCTGCACGACCCCGCCGGCGGGGGCCCGAGCCTGACCGGCTCCGGCGGCTTCCTGCCCGACGCGGCCGACTTCGACGCGGCCTTCTTCGGCATCAGCCCGCGCGAGGCGCTCGCCATGGACCCGCAGCAGCGGCTGCTGCTGGAGACCGCCTGGCGGGCCTTCGAGGACGCCGGGATCGACCCGGAGTCGGTGCGCGACAGCGAGACCGGGGTGTTCACCGGGCTGTCCTGCCTGGACTACGGGCAGGGGCGCGGCGAGGTGCCCGAGGAGGCGGAGGGCTTCCTGACCACCGGCTCGGTGGGCGGCGCCGCCGCCGGCCGGATCTCGTACACGCTGGGCCTGCGCGGCCCCTCGCTGACCGTGGAGACGGCCTGTTCGTCCTCCCTGGTGGCGCTGCACCTGGCCGTGCAGTCGCTGCGCCGCGGCGAGTGCGCGATGGCGCTGGCGGGCGGCGCGACGGTGATGGCCACCCCGCAGCTGTTCACCGAGTTCACCCGGATGCAGGGGCTGTCACCGGACGGCCGATGTCGCCCGTTCTCCGCGCAGGCCGCGGGCAGCGGGCTCGCCGAGGGCGTGGGCGTGCTGCTGGTGGAGCGGCTGTCGGACGCCCGGCGGCTTGGCCACCCCGTGCTGGCCGTGGTGCGCGGCAGCGCGGTGAACCAGGACGGCGCCAGCAACGGCTTCACCGCGCCCAGCGGCTCGGCCCAACAGCGGGTCGTCCGGCAGGCGTTGGCCGACGCCCGGCTCTCGCCCGGCGACGTCCAGGTGGTGGAGGCGAGCAGCACCGGCACCCCGCTCGGCGACCCGATCGAGGCCCGCGCCCTGCTGGCCGTCTACGGGCGCGACCGCGACCCCGGGCAGCCGCTGCGGCTCGGCTCGCTCAAGCCCAACATCGGGCACACCCAGGCGGCGGCGGGCGTCGCCGGGGTGATCAAGACCGTGCTGTCGATGCGGTACGGCCGGCTCCCCGCCACCCTGCACGTCGCCGAGCCCACCCCGCACGTCGACTGGTCGGCGGGCGCGGTCGAGCTGGTCGCGGAGGCGAGCGACTGGCCGCCGGGCGCGGGGCCCCGGCGGGCCGGGGTGTCCTCGCAGGGCATCACCGGCACCAACGCCCACGTGATCATCGAGGAGGCCCCGGCGGCCGTCCCCGGCGACGGCGCGGAGGCGGCGCCGGACCGTCCGGAGCTGCTCACCCTGTCGGCGAAGACACCGGCCGCCCTCGCCGAACTCGCCGTCCGCTACGCCGAGTCGCTCGACTCCGGGCTCGCCGGACGGTCGCTCGCGGAGATCTGCCGGACCACCGGCCTCGGGCGGGCGCACTTCCCGCACCGGCTCACCGCCGTCGCCTCCTCCACCGCCGAGCTGCGCGGGCTGCTCGCCCGGACCGGCCCGGACGGGGAACGGCCCGCCGGGGTCCGCCGCGGGGCCCGCACCCCGGAGGGCGGGCGCGGACCGGTGTTCCTGTTCACCGGCGGCCCGGAGGGGCGGTTCGCCGACGCGGCGGCCGAGTTGGCCGCGACCGAGCCGGTCTTCCGCAGCGCCCTGGAGCGGTGCGCCGAGCAGCCCGGTGACCGGCCCTCGGCGTCCGCCGTCCAGTACGCGCTGGCCGAGCTGTGGCGGTCCTGGGGCGTGCAGCCCGCCGCCGTCCTCGGGCACGGCGCCGAGGGCGAGGCGGTGGCCGCCCGCGTCGCGGGCACGGCGAGCCCGGCCGCCACCGGTACCGCCGCCACCGGTACCGCCGCTACCGCCGCCGAGGCGGACCGGCGGTTCGCCGAGGGCCTCGCCGCGCTGCTGCGCGAGGGGCACCGCGCCTTCGTGGTGCTCGGCCCCGCCTCCCCGCTCCTCGACCGGGCCCGGGCGGACGCCGGGGACGCCGGGGACGCCGGGTTCCTGCCGTCGCTGCGCGCGGGGGAGGAGGCCCGCCGCACCCTGCTGGACGGTCTGGGCGCGCTGTACGTCCGGGGTGCCCGGATCGACTGGGCGCGGGTGCACGGCGAGCCCGTCGGCCCGCCCGTGCCGCTGCCCGGCTACCCGTTCCAGCGCGAGCGCTACTGGCTGTGGAACGGCGGCCCCCGGCCGGAGGGGGCACCGGCGCACAGTGGCGGGCCGCTGGTCGCCCAGGTGCGGCTGGTCGGCGCCGACGGCGCGCCGGTGGCCCTGGCCGAGGGCGTACGGCTGGAGGCGGTGCCGAGCGCCGCGCGGCCGGAACAGGCCGTACCGGAGCGGGCCGTAGCGGGGGAGGCCGTACCCGGGGACCAGGACGTCGACGTCGCCGCGCTGGTGGTCGGCATCGTCGGCCGGGCGCGCGGCGCGGCCGTCACCGGCGAGGACCTGCACCGACCGCTGCGCAGCCTGGGCGCCGACTCGCTGATCGCGATGGACATCCGGCAGACCCTCGCCCGGCGGCTCGGCGTCGACCTCCCGCTGCCCGAACTGCTGGACGGCCGGAGCGTGGCCGAACTCGCGCAGCGCGTCCGGGCCTCGTACGGCGCCGCCGCCACCGCCACCGCCCTGGCGGAGCGGCCCGGTGCGGCGCTGGTCGCCGACCCGGCGGCCCGGTACGAGCCGTTCCCGCTCACCGACCTCCAGCAGGCCTACCTGGTCGGCCGGACGGACGCCTTCGAGCTGGGCAACGTCGCCACCTCCTTCCTGGTCGAGCTCGACCTGACCGACACCGACCTCGACCGGCTCGCCGCCGCCCTGCGGCAGCTGATCGACCGCCACGACATGCTCCGCGCGGTGATCTCCCGGGACGGGTACCAGCGGGTGCTCGCCGAGGTCCCCGCGTACCGGATCGCCACCGCCGACCTGCGGACCCTCGACGGGGCCGAGCGGGCGGAGCGCCTCGCCGCGACCCACCGGGAGCTGCGCGACCGGGTGTTCGACACCGAGGCCTGGCCGCTGTTCGACGTCCGGGCGACCCTGCTGGACGAGCGCACCACCCGGCTGCACCTCACCTTCGACGCGCTGATCGTCGACGGCCGCAGCTCCGGCGTGCTGTTCCGGGAGTGGGCGCAGGCCTACCGCGACGGCGCCCCCGCGACGCCCGCCCCCGGCGTCAGCTACCGCGACTACGTGCTCGCCGCCGCCCGCACGGACGCCGAGCGGCGCGAAGAGTCGCTCGCCTACTGGCAGGCCCGCCTCGCCACCCTGCCGTCCGCGCCCCGGCTGCCGCTGCGCCCCGGGGCGGCACCGCGGCGGCCGGTGTTCACCCACCGCACGGACCGGATCGAGCCCGCGGCCTGGCAGCGCTTCCGGGCGAACGCCGACGCGGCGGGCGTCTCGCCCTCGGCGGCCCTGTGCGCCGCGTACGCGCAGGTGCTGGGCGCCTGGAGCGAGTCGCCGCGCTTCACGCTCAACCTGCTGGCGTTCCACCGGCGGCCGCTGCACGAGGACGTCGCCCGGGTCCTCGGCAACCTCAGCGCGACCACCCTGCTGGAGGTCGACGCCGCCCCCGCCGAGTCCTTCGCCACCGGCGCCCTGCGGCTCCAGCGCCAGTTGCTGACCGACCTCGACCACGGCTACGTCAGCGGCGTCGAGGTGCTGCGCGAACTCAACCGCACCCGGGCCGGGACGGGCCTGGCGAGCATGCCCGTGGTGTTCACCAGCACCATCGGCTTCTCGGCGCAGGACGCCTCCGGCGAGGGCGGCGGCGCCCTCACGGCGCTGACCGGGCTCGGCCGCTCCGGCCGGCTGGCCTCCAGCTCGGTCCGCACCCCGCAGGTCTGGCTCGACCACCAGGCCCTGGAGGAGGCCGGCGAACTGGTCCTGAACTGGGACGTGGTCGAGGAGGTGTTCCCCGACGGCGTGGTCGACGGCATGTGGGAGGCCTACCGGGAACTGGTCCGGGAGCTGTGCGGCGAGGGGGCGTGGCGCCGACCGGCGGCCGTGCCCGTGCCCGCCGCCGACCTGGCCCTGCGACGGGCCGCCAACGCCACCGACGCCCCCGTCCCGGCCGAGCTGCTGCACGACGGCTTCCTGCGGCAGGCCGCGGCCCGGCCCACCGCCCCCGCCGTCATCACCGCCGACCGGACGCTGAGCTACGGCGAGCTGGACCGCCGCTCCGACCGGATCGCCCGCCGGCTGATCGCGCACGGCGCGGGCCCGGGCGTGCCGGTCGGCATCGTGACGGACAAGGGCTGGGAGCAGGTGGTCGCCGCGCTGGGCGTCCTCAAGGCCGGCGCCGCCTACGTGCCGGTGGACGCCGCGATGCCGGCCCGCCGGCTGCGGATGATCGTCGAGACCGCCGGCATCGGGCTGGTCCTGACCCGCTCGGCGCTCGCGGAGACCCTCGAACTGCCGGACGGCACCCAGCTGTTGAACGTCGACACCGAGCCGGAGGGGGACGACTCCGGCGAGCCGCTGCCGCCCTCCCCGGCCCGGCCCGAGGACCTCGCGTACGTCATCTTCACCTCGGGCTCCACCGGCGTGCCCAAGGGCGTGATGATCGAGCACACCGGCGCCGTCAACACCCTCCGGGACGTCAACGACCGGTACGGCGTGAGCGCCGAGGACCGCGTCCTCGCCCTGTCCGCGCTCAACTTCGACCTCTCCGTCTACGACGTCTTCGGCCTGCTCGCGGCCGGCGGCGCCCTCGTCCTGCCCGACGAGGCCGCGCGGCGCGAACCGGCCGCCTGGCTGGAGCTGGCCGAACGGCACCGGGTGACGGTCTGGAACAGCGTCCCCGCGCTGATGGAGATGTTCACCGACCACCTGCGGGCCGTCGGCGGCACGCCCCCGCTGCGCCTGGTGCTGCTGAGCGGTGACTGGATCCCCGTCACCCTCCCCGAGAGCGTCGCCGAGCTGCTGCCCGGCGCGCGCGTCCACGCCCTGGGCGGCGCGACCGAGGCGTCCGTCTGGTCGATCCAGCACCCGGTCGAGCGGACGGACCGGGAGCGGGCGAGCATCCCGTACGGCCGGCCGATGCGCAACCAGCGCTTCCACGTGCTGGACGAGGCGCTGCGCCCGCGCCCGGCCCTCGTCCCCGGCGACCTGTACATCGCCGGCACCGGCCTGGCCCGCGGCTACCTCGGCGACGAGGCCAGGACCCGCGCCGCCTTCCCGCACCACCCGGTCACCGGCGAGCGGCTCTACCGCACCGGCGACCTCGGCCGCTACCTGCCGGACGGCGAGATCGAGTTCCTGGGCCGCGCGGACTTCCAGGTGAAGGTCCAGGGGCACCGGATCGAGCTCGGCGAGGTCGAGGCCGCGCTGCTGCGCCGACCGGGCGTCCGGGCGGCCGCCGCGGTGGCCGAGGGCGAGCCGGGCGGGCCCCGACGGCTGCTCGGGTACGTGGTGGGCGACGCCGCGTCGGCCGAGCTCCCGGAGGAGGAACTGCGGGCGGCGCTCGGCCGGGAACTGCCCGGCTACATGGTGCCCGCCCGGATCGTCCGGCTGGACGAACTACCGCTGACCGACAACGGCAAGGTGGACCGCCGCCGGCTGCCCGCGCCCGAGCGGACGGCCCCGCGCACCGCCGCGACCATCCCGCCGCGCGACGCGGTCGAACGTCAACTCACCCGAATCTGGGCCGAGTTCTTCCCGAATGCGGCCGCCCGGGAGCTCGGCGTCACCGAGAACTTCTTCGACCTCGGCGGCGACTCGATGCTCGCGGTGCGGATGATGGCCCGGATCCACCGGGACACCGGCCGCTCGCTCCCCGTCGCCACCCTGCTCGCCCGCCCGACCGTCGAGTCGCTCGCCGAGGTGCTGCGCGAACGGCCCGCCGACGAGGGCCGGGCGGCGCTCGTCCCGATCCGGGCCACCGGCAGCCGGCCGCCGCTGTTCCTGATCCACCCGGTCGGCGGCGACGTGCTCTGCTACGCGGGGCTCGCCGCCCTGCTGGACCCGGACCAGCCCGTGCACGCGCTCCAGTACCCCGACCCCGAACCCGCTCCGACCGTGGCCGAGCTGGCCGCCCACTACGCCGACGCGATCACCGCGCGCTTCCCCGACGGCCCGTACCGGCTCGGCGGCTGGTCCATGGGCGGCGTGCTCGCCCTGGAGGCCGCCGCGCTGCTCACCGCCCGCGGCGCCACCGTCGAACTCGTCGCGGCCGTCGACCTGTTGGAGCCGCCCGGCCCGGCCGGACCGCAGTCCGACGCCGACCTGCTCGCCCGGTTCGCCCGCGACCTCGCCGGGCTGGCCGGACGCGACTGGAACCCCGGCCCGGAGGCCTTCGAGCCCACCGGCGACCGCACCCCGACCGAGGAACTGCTCACCCGGGCCCGGCGGGCCGCCGTCCTCCCGGACGACGTCGACCCCGCCACCCTGGACCGGCTCGCCGGCCGCTTCCTGCACCTCAGCCGCGCCCTGGCCGGGCACCGGCCCACCCCGTACCGGGGCCGGGTCCGGCTGCTGCGCGCCATGGACGGCGCCACCACCGGCACCACCCGCCGGTGGCTGGACCTGCTCGGCGACGCGGCCGAGGCCGTCGACCTGCCCGGCGACCACTACACCGTCATGCGCCCGCCCCACCTCCCCGCCCTGGCGGCCGAGCTCGACAAGGCGCTGGGCGACCTGTGACCGACACCCGCCGGCCGGACCGGCCGAGCTTGGAGGACGAGCGGATGACCGTCGTCGAACTGCCGCCCCGGGCCCCCGGATCGGGGCCCACCGCCGGTGACGTACTGGACCGGGTCCGGGCCTTCGCCGCGACCCTGCCGGCCCGCGCGCCGGAGGTGGAGCGGCGGGGGCGGATCCCGGCCGACCTGCTCGACGGCCTCAGGGCCACCGGGCTGCTGCGCGCCGCCCTGCCGCCCGCCCTGGGCGGGGTCGAGCTGACCGCGCCGCAACTCACCCGGGCCGTCGACCTGTTGGCCGAGGGCGACGCCTCGGTCGCCTGGTGCGCCGCCGTCGCGCTCAACGCCTCGCTCGCGGTGGTCTCGCTGCCCGCCGAGGTGTTCGCCGAGCTGTTCCCGGACCCGGACCTGATCACCGCCACGGTGCTGCCGCCGCTCGGCCGGGCCGTCCGGCACGACGGCGGGTACCTGCTGTCCGGCCGGTGGACGTACGCCAGCGGGATCACCCACGCCGACCGGCTGCTGGCCGGGTTCCTGACCCCCGACGGCACCCCGCGGGTCGCCGTCCTCCGCACCGCGGACGTCCGGGTGCTCGACACCTGGCACACCACCGGGCTGCGCGGCACCGGCTCCCACGACGTCGAGGTCGCCGACCTGTTCGTCCCGGACCGGCACACCTTCGCGCCCCCGGCGGCCGGCGCCCCGCAGCCGCTCCACCTGCGCGCCGACAACCTCGCCCTCAAGATGGCCGGCATCCCGCTCGGCATCGCCCGCTCCGCGCTGGCCTGCGCCCGGGAGCTGCTCACCGCCCGCGGCCCCGCCCTGCCCAGGCCCTCCGCCCCGGCCGACCTGGCCCACGCGGAGGCCCTGATCGGCGCCGCCGACGCCTACGTCTACACCACCCTGGACCGGGCCTGGGCCGCCCAGGCCGCGGGCCGAGCCCCGGAGCGCGGCACCGCCGCCCTCGCCCGCCAGTACGCCCACCGCGCCTGCCGGGAGGCCGTCCAGCACCTCTACGACCTGGTCGGCTCCGCGGCCGTCTACACTGAGCGCACCCCGCTCGACCGCTGCCTGCGCGACGTCATCACGGCCGGCCGGCACGTCGCCTCCGCCGAACGCGTCCTCGACGCCGTCGGCGAGCTCCGCCTCGGCGGCGACCCGTCCTCGCCCCACCTCTGATCCGCGGACCGATGGACCGGGCGCCGTCCTCGGGACGGCGCCCGGCGGTGGTTCGGAGCACGGCGGCGGTTCAGAGCACGGCGAGCCGGTCCACCAGGAGCTGCACCCGGCGCCCGGTGTCCTCCGGGGGCAGGCGCCGGGCCCTGGTCAGGGTGGCCTGTCCGTGCAGGGCGGCCCAGAACACCTCGGTGAACAGGCCCGGGTCCACGCCCTCCCCGGCGACGTCGGCGAGGGTCTCCAGCAGGGCGGCGAAGCCGTCCTTCAACGGTTCGGGAGTGTCCTCCTCGGCGAAGGCCAGGCCGCCGTCGAGCTGGAACAGGGCGTCGTAGACCGCCGGGTTGCGGGCGGCGAAGTCGAGGTAGGTGCGGGCCAGGGCGGTGACCCGGGCGCGCGGGCCGTCCGCGGCGCGGGTCGCGGCCCGCAGTGCCGCGGCCATCTCGGTGACGCCCTCCAGGGCGACGGCACCGATGATCTCCCGCTTGCCGCGGAAGTGGCTGTAGAGGACGGGCTGGCTGTACTCGATGCGCTCGGCGAGCCGGCGGGTGGTGACCGCCTCCCAGCCCTGCTGCTCGGCGAGTTCACGGGCCGTCGCCACGATGAGGCGCTCACGTTCCGCCCGCTCGCGCTGCTTTCGTTCCTGTACCGACATGACTCGATCCTAGCACCGCTAGACATTCAAGCGGCAGCAGGTCTAGCATCGACATGTCAGCTAGCAGTGCTAGATACCAGGGGGAATCATGCTCGCCGCACTCAAGGTCCTCACCACCGTGGAACTCGGCGTGATGGTGGGGGTGGAGTTCGCCGTCGCCGTCGTCCTCAACCGGATCCTCAAGGCGCTCCCCGAGGACGCCGGCCAGCTCGGCCGCGCCCACGGGGGGCGGATGCTCGGCGCCGTGATGCCGTTCTGGTACATCGGCTCGCTCGTCCTGGTCGCGGTCTGGGCCGTCGCCGACCGGCACCACCACGGCACCTGGCTCCTCGTCACCGCCGGCGCGCTGCTGATCGTCAGCGTGCTGATGTCGGTCCTGCTGCTCGTCCCGATCAACAACCGGAGCAAGACCTGGACCCCGGAGAACCGCCCCGCGGACTGGCAGGAGCAGTCGGACCGCTGGGACCGCTACCACTACGCCCGGGTCGCCGTGATCGTCGCCGCCTTCGCCCTGCTGGTCGCCGCCCTCGTCTGAGCCCGCAGGCCCGACTCCGGCACGCCCGACTCCGGCACGCCCGACTTCCGCAAGGAGACCCCGATGTCCCTCAAGACCGTGAACACCGCCCTGACCACCGCGGGCATCCTCTTCGTCCTCTGGTTCGGACTGACCTTCGTGCTGGCCCCCGGGACCATCGCGCCGACCTTCGGCCTGCCGAGCTGGCCCGCCGGCGACGGCGGCGGCTTCCTGGTCCTCAAGGGCGTCCGCGACGTCGCGAACGCCCTGATCCTGGGGGTGCTGCTGCTGACCGGTCAGCGCCGCGCCCTGGCCTGGGTCCTGCTGGCCGGGTCCGTCGTCCCGTTCGGCGACATGGCCACCGTGCTCGCCCACCACGGCTCCGCCGGGGCCGCGTTCGGCGTCCACGGCCCGACGGGGGTGGCGATGGTCGTCATCGGCCTGCTGACCCTGTGGGAGACGCGCCGGCTGTCCGGTGCCCCGACGTCCGCCCCGACGTCCGCCCCGGTTCCCGCCCCGGTCCGCGCCGCGGCCTGAGCGTGGGAGCGCGCGGAGCCCCCGCCCGGGGAAGGTCCCGGGCGGGGGCTCGATGGTGCCGGTGCGTGGGGGCGCTCAGGCCGCGGGGGTGAGCAGGGGGTCGGTGCGGGTGAGGGTGACGCCCATGCGGTGGAAGGCGTCGACGGCGGCGGTGTGGCCCTGGGGGGAGAGGGCGGCGACGGCGTCCTCGACGACGGTGGTGGGGTAGCCGAGGTTGACGGCGGTGCGGACGGTCTCGCCGACGCCGTACTCGGTGGCGATGCCCGCGATGACCAGGTCGGTGGCGCCGAGGCGGTTGAGCCGGTCGGCGAGGTCGGTGCCGGCGAAGGCGTCGATGCCGTACTTGGTGACCACCTCGTTGCCGGGGCGGGCGGCGACCTCGGGGGCGAAGCGGTTGAAGGCGGAGTCGGGGCCGCCGTCGCTGCCGTCCATCCGGGCGTAGCGGACCAGGACGACGGGCCGGCCGGCGGCCTCGAAGGCGGTCTTGAGCCGGGCGGCGGAGCGGACCACCTCGGGGCCGCTGAGCGGGGCGACCGGGCGGCTGACGATCCACTGCTGGAGGTCGACCAGCACCAGGACGGTGCCGGGGGTGAGGGCGGCGGGGGAGTTGGGCATCGGGGTTCCTCGGTGGTCGGTCGTGACGGGTGGCGGCCGGTCGCTCACTCGGCGGCGACGAGCAGGGCGGTCCAGGTGAAGCCGGCACCGGCGCTCAGCAGGATGGCGATCCGGCCGGGTTCGAGCAAGCCGCGGGTGTGCAGGTGGGCCAGGCCGGCGGCGGCGTCGCCCGCGCCCAGGTGGCCGGTGCGGGTGCCCAGGTCGAGCACCTCGACGCCGGTGAGCCCGAGGCGCTCGACGGCCGGGAGGTAGGCGGTCTCCAGGACGGTGCGGCCGAGCCGGGGGAGCAGCAGGTGGCCGAGCCGGGGGTCGTCCGGGGCGAGGCCGGCGTCGGCGAGGGCGCCGCGGACGGCCCGGGCCACGCCCTCGCCCGCGGTGGCGGCGAAGTGCGGGCCGAGGCCGTCGCCGAGGAAGGCCTTCTTGGTGCGCCGGATGTCGAGGGTCTCGCCGTTGGCGCGGGGCGCGGGGGAGAAGGCGTCGTGGCCGCGGTGCATGGACTCCAGGTCGGGGGCGGCGGCGGTGTGCGCGGCGAGCAGCCGGTACGGGCCGCGCTCGCGGTCCAGCACGAGCGCGGTCGCCCCGTCCCCGTAGGCGACCCCGTAGTCGCCCTGCCAGCGGTCGAAGCCGGGGGCGGCGAAGCGGTCGCCGGTGGTGACCAGGGCCCGTTCCAGGGCCGGGTCGGCGGCCAGCCGGACGGCCGCCAGCTCGACCGCGGTGGCCCCGCCGTTGCACATCTGCTGGACGCCGAGCGGCACCGCCCGTACGGCGCCCGCGTGTTGGGCGACGTAGTGGGCGGGGGACCAGAAGTCGTGCCCCTGGTGGTAGATCCAGGCGTGGACGACCAGGCCGATCGACTCGGGCGGGCAGCCGGCCTCGCCGATCGCCTTGGCGGCGGCGAGGACGGCCATCTCGGGGCCCGAGGGGCCGTCGCTGACGGGCAGTTCGAGGTAGCCGTCCTTGGCGGCGTTCTCGGCGGTGACCCGCCCCCCGGCGACCGCCGCTGCCGCGGTGTCCGTGGTCGGGGGGAGCCAGTCGACCACGGCGGCGATCCGGGGCGGTGGGTCGAAGCGCATCGGGGCGGTCCTCAGGGGTAGGGGTCGGCGGGCGGGGCCAACGGGCGGGATCAGCGGGCGGGGTGGTGCAGGGCCTCGTCCAGCAGGGCGGTGACCCGGTGCGCCTCGTGCAGCGGGAGCCGGGCGTGGACGTGCTGGTCGGGGCGGACCAGCACCACGGAGCCGCGGCCGGACCCGCGGCCGGACGACCCGCGGGCGGGGTCGGGCTCGGCCGGTGCGCCGTCGTGCAGGGTGCCGGTGGCGTCCAGCACCCGGACGTCCAGCAGCCCGGGGTGGCGCTTCTCGGCCTGCTCCAGGGCGCGGGCGACCCGCGGCGGCAGGGCGGTTCCGGGCAGTTCGACCAGCAGGGTGTGCTGGAGGTCGGAGACGGCCTCGCGCAGCGACAGCCGGCGGCCGAGCCGGCGGTCCCAGACCTGCCGGTCGGGGGTGAGCGCCCCGGGCACGAAGCGGTGGCCCCAGAGCTTCCAGCTGCGCAGCCTGGTCTCCCGGCCCTCGCCGTAGACGGTGCGCAGGCCGGCCAGCCAGGGGATGTAGTCGAGGTCGAACAGGCCGAACCGGGAGGCGGCCGCGGCGGCCCGGTCGCGGGCGGTGACCTGGGCGGGCTTGCGCAGCAGCCAGGCGCGGGTCTGCAGGTCGGCCTGGCGGACGACGGCGCGGGCGACCTGGGTGCGCTCGGTGTGGTAGCTGTCGAGCAGCGGTGCGCCGGCCTCGCCGCGCCAGACCAGGGCGAGCTTCCAGGCGAGGTTCTGGGCGTCGGTGACACCGGTGTTGAGGCCCTGGCCGCCGGCCGGGCTGTGGATGTGGGCGGCGTCGCCGACCAGGAACACCCGGCCCTCGCGGTAGCGCTCGGCGTGCCGGGCGTGCACCGCGAAGGTGCTGGTCCAGGCCGAGTCGCGGAGGGTGAGGCCGCCCGGGCCGCGCTCGTCCACGACCTGCTGCATCAGCTCCAGGGTGGCGTCCTCGGGGGCGAGGCCGGGCGGGAGCGAGGTGAAGACCCGGGAGCGGCCGCCGGGCAGTCCGATGATCACCAGCACGCCGCGCGAGGAGCAGAAGTAGTGGGCGGCGTCGTGCTTGAGCGGGCCGTCCACGTAGGCGTCGACCAGCATGAAGGTGTTGGGGTAGGTGAGGCCCTCGAAGCTGAGGCCGAGCAGCTCCCGGACGGTGCTGCCGGCCCCGTCGCAGCCGAGGACGTACGCGTACTCGGCGCGCCGCTCGGTGCCGTCGGCGCCGCGCAGCACGGCGACCACGTGGTCGGGGTGCTGCTCCAGCCCGGTGAGCGCGGTGCCGCGTTCGACCTCGCCGCCGAGCCGGGTGACGGCGGCGCCGAGCAGGTCCTCGATCTCGGGCTGGGGGAGGATCACCGGCTGGGCGCGACCGGTCAGGTCGAGCGTGGCGATCGGGCGGCCCTCGGAGTAGTAGTGGAAGGCGTCGACCGGCAGGCTGCGGTCGGCGGTGCCGGCCGGGTCGGCGAGCCGGCGCAGCACCTCCAGGGTGCGCGGCCAGACCAGCAGGGCCTTGGTGAGCGGGGAGGGGGCCGGGGCTCGGTCGACCAGGTGGATGTCGACGCCGCGGCGCAGCAGTTCGGCCGCGGAGGTGAGTCCGACCGGGCCGGCGCCGACGATCAGGACGGGCCGTCTGCCGGTGGGGCGGGGGGCGGTGGGGTCGGCGCTGCTGGTCACGTCTCTTCTCTCGTACGGGTGTCGGGCGGGTGCCGGGCCGGTTGCGGTGCGGGCCCCGTCGTCGTCAGGGGAGGTCGTTCGGGGGCGGGCGGTGCGGCTGGACTACGCGGCGGCGTGCCAGCGCAGCAGGTTGCTGCCGATCGACATGCCGCCGCCGAAGCCGGAGAGCAGCACCAGTTCGCCGTCGCGCAGGGCGCCGGCGCGGTTCGCGGCGTCGAGGGTGATCGGGACGGAGGCGGCGCCGGTGTTGCCGTACTCGGCGACGGTGAGGTGGGTGCGGGCGCGCTCCAGGCCGAGCGAGGGCAGGATCTCGGCCAGCATCTGGCCGTTGGCCTGGTGCGGCACGAAGTGGTCGACCTCGGTGCCGGTGCGGTCGGCCCGGCGGAGCAGCTCCTTGACCGTGAGCGGCAGCCGGTCGGTGACGAACTCGCGGACCTCGCGGCCGTTCATGGCGAACCAGTGGTCGCCCTCGGCCAGGCTCTCGGGCGAGGCCGGTCTACGGCTGCCGCCGGCCGGGACCCGGATGGTGCGGTGGTGCCGGCCGAAGGTCTCCAGCAGGGAGGTCTCGATGCCGTAGCCGGCCGGGACGGGGCCGAGCACGACGGCGCCGGCGCCGTCGCCGAACAGGATCGCGGTGCGGCGGTCGGTGGGGTCGATGATCCGGGAGTAGACGTCGGCGCCGATCACCAGCGCGTGGCCGCCGTCGGCGATCAGGCGGTGGGCGGTGTGCAGGGCGAAGGCGAAGCCGCTGCAGACCGAGTTCAGGTCGAAGGCGGCGGCCTGCTCGGCGCCGATCAGGTCCTGCACGATGGCGGCCGTGGCGGGCTGCGGGTGGTCGGGCGTGGAGGTGGCCACGACGATGTGGTCGAGCTGGCCGGGGCGGATCCCGGCGTCGGCGAGGGCGGCCCGGGCGGCGTGCGCGGCGAGGTCGGAGGTGGCCTCGCCCTCGGCGGCGTAGCGCCGCTCGCTGATGCCGGTCTTGCGGTGGATCCACTCGGCGGTCACGCCGGCCCGGGAGCCGACCAGGGTGTTGTCGACGGCGTTCGCGGGCAGGTGCGACCCGGTGCCGAGGATGCCGATGGACGACGCGTGCTGCTGCGCTGTCTGCATGATCGATACAGTATCAGAGGCCTGACTTAGGTCAATGCCTTGTCCAGTATCGCAATGTTAATGAATGGGTGGACCATAGGCTGTGTCCGAAGCATGAGGCCTCCGGAGCGTGGGGCGTCCGACCCCGGACATGGGAAAGGCCGCCCCCTCGACGCCCCGGGTGGTGATCGGGCGTCCAGGGGGCGGCCTTCCGCCCCGTACTGCGGTGCTGCCGCGGTGCGGCTCAGTCGGTCTTGCGCAGAGCCGCCGCCGAGCGCTCCAGCAGCTCGCGCAGCTGGGCCTGCTCGGTGTCGTCGAAGGCGTCGGTGAGCCGCTTCTCGACCCCGCGGGCCAAGGTGTCGGCCTTCTTCGCCAGTGTGCGGCCGGAGCGGGTGAGCTTGGCCACGAGCACCTTCTGGTGCACGCTCGACGTCTCACGGGTGATGAGGCCCTTGTTCTCCAGATTGGTCAGGATCGTGGTCATGGTCTGCGGCGTGACCATGCACTCCCGGGCCAGCTGCGCCCCGGACATTCCGGAGGACTGCTGGAGCACGAGCAGGGTCACGTACTGCGGAACCGTCAGGTCGACGGTGCGCAGCGCGCGGGTCTTCTCGCCGATCAGCGCCTGCTCGGCCCGCTTGATGGCATGGCCCAGGCGGTCGTGGAAATCGAGCGGAGCTGAGTTCGGCTGGTTGGAGCTGTTTTCGGTCACAGTGATCGCATCCCTGGCTGCCCCCCACGGCGGATTATTCGGACTTTAAGGTACATCAGTGGGCTGATCAGTCGCTACGTACGAACTGATTCGGGCCAACCGGGTCGGCTTCCGGTACGGACACCGCTGCCACGGCGCGCCGCAACAGTGAGCGGAAAACCACCACCTCCTCCGCCAGGAACGAGCTGACCAGCCGTTGTTCGGCCGTGTGCTCGGCCGCCTCGCCCCGGACCGTCAGGGCCCGGCCCTCCTCGGTCAGCCGCGCGGTGAAGACGTGCGAGTGGACCGAGGAGACCTGCCGGCGGACCAGCCCGCGCCCCTCCAGGGAGGCGAGCCGGGTGGCCATGGTCTGCGGCGTGACCAGGCAGTGCCGGGCCAGCTGGGCCCCGGACGCGTCCGGGTGCTCGGCCAGTACCCGGAGGGTCAGGTACTGCGGCACGGTCAGGCCGACCGTGCGCAGCGCCCGACCGCGCGCGGCCATCATGGTCTGCTCGCACTGCTTGAGGAGGTGTCCCAGCCTTCGGGAGGGGACGTCCTGGTCGGGGGGAGCCACGGGGCCTCCTCGGTGGTCGGAACCTGAACTGCTACTCAGAACCTTAATACTTCGTAGAGCCCTGATTGACAACTCGGAAAACGAACTCGTCTGCGGGGCAAGTCAGTAGCGGGTTCCGACCGGAGCCGGGAGGGAGTCCAACGCGGCCAGATCATCGGCGCTCAGCAGGACCTCGGCGGCCGCGGCGTTCTGCTCGATGTGGAGCCGGCGGGTGCTGCCGGGAATCGGCACGACGTGCTCGCCCTGGGCCAGCGTCCAGGCCAGGGCGACCTGGGCGGGGGTGGCGCCGTGGCGGGTGGCGACCTCCTGGATGCCGTCCGAGATCCGCTGGTTCTGCGCCC
Source organism: Kitasatospora sp. NPDC059160 (assembly GCF_042755465.1). Lineage (NCBI taxonomy): Bacteria > Bacillati > Actinomycetota > Actinomycetes > Kitasatosporales > Streptomycetaceae > Kitasatospora > Kitasatospora sp. NPDC059160. The sequence continues at coordinate 140,352 of NZ_JBHZCN010000003.1, forward strand.
GCGCCTCCTCCTGGAAGCGCGGCAGCCGGGCCCGGAAGTCGTCCTGGTCCGGCGCGTTCTCGCCGTCGAAGCGGCCGGCCAGGAAGCCCCGGCCGAGCGGGGAGAACGGGACGAAGGCGGCGCCGTTGGCCTTGCACCAGGGCAGCACCTCGGCCAGCGGGTCCCGGCTCCACACCGACAGTTCGGACTGCACGGCGCCGACCGGGGCGATCGCGTGCGCCGCGTCCAGCTGGCCGGCGGAGACCTCGCACAGGCCCAACTGCACGATCTTGCCCGCCTGCTGGAGCTCGGCCAGGGCGCCCCAGCTCTCCACCAGCGGGACCCTCGGGTCGACCCGGTGCAGGTAGTAGACGTCGATCCGGTCGGTGCCCAGTCGGCGCAGCGAGCCCTCCACCGCGGCGCGCAGGTGCTCCGGCCGGCCGTCGGCGGACACCTGCACCGAGCCGAGGTGGGACTCCGGGCCGGCCTTGAGGCCGCCCTTGGTGGCGAGCACGACCTGCTCGCGCAGCCCGCCGCGGAGTGCCTCGCCGAGCAACTCCTCGTTGGTGAAGGGGCCGTAGAGGTCCGCGGTGTCGAGCAGGGTGATGCCGAGGTCGACGGCGTGCCGGATGGCGCCGATCGACTCCTCGGTGCTCTGCAGCTGGGAGGTGTACACCCAGTTCATCCCCATGCAGCCGAGGCCGATCGGGCCGACGGCGGGTCCCTCGGCGCCCAGGGTGCGCTGCTGTGCCATGGAAGGTCTCTCCTCGTGGTTGGTGCGGGTCGGGGGGTGGGGCGTGGGGGCGGGGGTGGTGGAGCGGGCTGGGGAGGAGCGCGGGTGACGGGGTGTCAGTAGCGCGAGCCGACCGGGGCCGGCGCGGAGTCCAGCTCGGTCAGGTCGGCGTCGGACAGTCGCAGGTCGGCCGCGCCGGCGTTCTCGGCGAGGTGGCCGATCCGCTTGGTGCCGGGGATCGGGACGACCTGCTCGCCCTGGGCGAGGGTCCAGGCCAGGGCGACCTGCCCCGGGGTGGCGCCGTGCCGTTCGGCGACCCGCCGCAGGGTCTCGACGATGGCGAGGTTGGCGGCGAAGGCCTCCCGGGCGAAGCGCGGGTTGGCGGTGCGGTAGTCGTCCGGCGCGAAGGCGTCCGGGCTGGTGTAGCCGCCGGTGAGGAAGCCGCGGCCGAGCGGGGAGTACGGGACGAAGGCGGCGCCGTGGGCCGAGCACCAGGGCAGCACGTCGGCGAGCACCTCCCGGCTCCACAGCGACAGTTCGGTCTGGACGGCGGCGACCGGGTGGACGGCCTGCGCGGCCGCCAGCTCCTCGACGCCGACCTCGGAGAGGCCGATGCCGCGGACCAGGCCGGCCTCCACCAGTTCGGCCATCGCGCCCCAGGACTCGGCCAGCGGGACGTCCGGGTCCACCCGGTGCAGGTAGTACAGGTCGACGTGGTCGGTGCCGAGGCGCTTGAGCGAGGCACGGATCGAGGCGTGGATGTGCTCGGGGCGGCCGTTGCGGTACATCGGCCGGTCCGGCTCCTGGACCAGCCCGACCTTGGTGGCCAGGACGGCCCGCTCCCGGCGGCCGGCCAGTGCCCGGCCGAGCAACTCCTCGTTGCTGTGCGGGCCGTAGACGTCCGCGGTGTCGATCAGGTTCATGCCCTGGTCGAGGGCGTGGTGGACGACCTCGACCGAGGCGGCCTCGTCGTAGCCGCCGGTGGTGTAGAAGTCGGTCATCCCCATGCAGCCGAGGCCGATGGCTCCGACGTCGAGGCCGGTGGGGCCGAGCTGGCGGCTGTGCATGTTCTCTTCCTTCGCGGTGGTTCGGGGGTGCGGCGGACGGCAGCGGGTGCAGCGGGTGGCGGAGGTGCGGGAGGTGCGGAGGCGGAGCGGTCCGGGCGGGGCGGCGGGTTCACCGCGCCCCTCCCGGACCGGTCGCTCGGGTCTGGCCGTCAGGCCGGTCGAGGCGGGCGTCAGCGCCCGGCGCCGACCGGCTCCGGGGCCTGCTCGGCCTCCGGGGCGGTCACCGCGGAGGCGGCGGCCTTGCGGTCACGGAGCATCACGGCGATCAGCGGGGCGCTGAGCGCGGCCACGCCGGCCAGGATCCACAGCACGGTGCGCAGCGCGTCGGTGTAGCCGTCGGCGAGGAAGGTGTGGAAGGCCTGGCGGCCGGCCTCGGCGACACCGGACTCCGGGTCGGCCAGGTTGCCCTGGGCGACCTTGGCGGCGAGGCCGTCCGGGTTGCCGGTGAAGCCGCTGCCGTAGGAGTCGAGGTTCTCGGAGACGTTGGAGCTGACCAGGCTGACCAGGACGGAGCCCATGCCGGCGATGGCGATCGCCTCGCTGGCCAGGCGCATGGTGTTGAACATGCCCGCGGCCATGCCGGCCCGCTCCGGCGGGACGGAGCCGATCGCGGCGCCGTCCAGCAGGCCGAAGGAGATGCCGACGCCGGTGCCGATGATCAGGAACGGACCGATCAGGCCGGCCACGCCGATGCCCGGGTGGATGGTGGTGAGCCAGGCGGCGCCGCCGGCGACCAGCAGCAGGCTGACGGCCAGCAGGGTGCGGACCGAGATCTTCTGGGCGAGGCGACCGGCGATGATCGGGAAGACCAGCACGGGGGCGGTGAGCAGCAGCATCACGGCGCCGGCCTCGGAGCTGCTGAACCGGTTGGCGCCCATGAAGTAGGAGGGCAGGAAGACCAGCAGGCAGACGAAGCCGAAGGCGAGCGCGACGGGGACGAAGCAGATCGCGACGAAGCGGCCCTGGGTGAACAGGGAGATGTCGAACATCGGGCGCTCCTGGCGCAGTTCGACGATCACGAAGAGCGCGAGCAGCAGCACGAAGCCGGCCAGCAGGCCGAGCACGACGGGGCTGGTCCAGCCCTGCTGGGGGCCCTCGACCATGGCGAGGGTGACCAGCGCGAGGCTGGTGGTGAAGGTGACGGTGCCGCCCCAGTCGACGCCGCGGGCGCCCGGGTCACGGGACTCGGTGATCCGCGGCAGGGCCAGCAGCAGGGCCAGGTCGATCGCCGCGTGCAGCAGGAAGACCGAGCGCCAGCCGAAGGAGGAGACCAGCAGGCCGGAGGTGGAGGGGCCGAGGGCGAGTCCGACGCCGAAGGAGGACCCGAGGACGCCGAAGGCCTTGGCCTGGGCGGGCCCGGAGAAGGTGGTGGCGAGCACCGCGCTGCCGGCGGTGAGCACCGCGGCGGCGGCCGCGCCGGCCAGCAGGCGGGCGCCGTCCAGCAGGTAGATGTTGCTGCTCAGGCCGCTGACCAGGGAGCAGAGGCCGAAGAGCGTGATGCCGATGCCCAGCATTCTGCGGCGGCCGACCAGGTCGGCGATGGCGCCGCAGGCGAGCATGAAGCTGGCGAAGGTCAGGTTGTAGCCGTTGACCACCCACTGGAGCGGTCCGAGGCCCGCGCCCAGGTCGGTGGCGATCTTCGGCAGGGCCACCGAGGCGCCGGTGAGCGAGGCGGGGAGCAGCCCGCCGGCGATGCACACCGCGGCGAGCGTGGTGCGTGGGTAGCTCTTCATGGGTCGAGGACTCCGATGTCGAAGGTGTCGATGAGTTCGATTAGCAGCAAGAACCCTGGTTGGTATCAGGGTTCTTACTCATGACAGAGGACGCTATAGGTTCGCCGTGGCGGCCGTCAAGGCGGTCGGTTGACCTTGCATCGGGATTCTTGAGGAAGTCTTGATATGAGACAGGGTCGTAAGCTGTCTACGAATGCTGATACTGTCCTGGGCAGCTGGCCTCCCGTCAGGAAGGCGGGAGAGGGCTGCAATTCAGCCTTTTGCCTGTTCAGAGACGCGCGCCACGCGCACTTCATGTGATGGGGGCATTGACATGACGCATCGGACCGAGGTTCTGTACCTGGTCGGCGACCGCTTCGGCGCTCTGGCCACGAACGACGGAGTGGCCACCGCGGGTGGGTTCGTCAAGGAGCTGCGGGCGGGGCGCTACAGTGACCCCGAGCTCCGCCTGACGCTGATCAACGGTCAGGGCATGAGCTCGTACGAGTGGGACTGGGTGGCCCGTGAGATCACCCGCTACGGTGCGGCCGACCGCATCTCGGTGCCCGGGCTGCAGCCGAGCCTGGCCTATCGGGACGAGGCGCACAAGCACCGCGAGCAGAACGTCCTGATCGCCGGCCTGCGCCAGATCGACGCGCTGCGCTACCAGGCGGACCTGAGACTGGACAACGACAACGAACTGCTCCTGGACCACACCACCGGCCAGCACATCCAGGGCATGATCATCATCGAGGCGGCGCGGCAGATGTTCCTGGCCGTCACCGAGCGGTTCTACGCCTCGGCCTGGCCGGAGCGGCAGTACTACTACGTGATCAAGAGCTTCGACACGGACTTCGAGAACTTCCTGTTCCCGCTGGACGCCACCGTCGACTACGAGATCCTCAGCGCGAGCATCGACAACCCCGAGCGGCTGTCCTTCGGCGTCGAGATCGCCGTCCACCAGGGCGGCGCCCGCGCCTCGCTGTCCCGGGTCGAGTTCACCGCCTTCGAGAGCGACGTCATCTCGCAGAAGGAGGGCAAGCGCGCGGCCCGCACCGTCGAGCAGGTCCGCCTCGCCCGCACCGAGCAGGAGCGGGAGGGCGAGCTGGTCGTCGTCGGCTCGCGCTGACCCACCCCACCCGGCCCGACCGGCCGCGGACTCATCCCGGACGGACCCCGGACGCCATGACGAACCCCAGGAGCACCCAGTGACCCGCCCGACCGGCCCCGCGGCCTTCTTCGACGTCGACGAGACCTTGATCAACGTCAAGAGCATGTTCGACTTCCTGGCCTTCCGGTACCGGGTCGAGGGCCGCCCGGAGTCCGACTACGCGCGGGACCACGGCGCCCTCCGCCGGCTGGCGGACGGCGGCGTGCCGCGCGAGGAGGTCAACCGGGCGTACTACCGGCTGTTCACCGGCGTGCGGGAGGCCGACCTCGCCGAGCAGGGCGAGCAGTGGTTCCGGCAGCGGACCGGGGAGGGGGAGCTCTTCCACGCCCCCGCCCTGGCCGCCTTCCGTCGGCACACCGAGCAGGGCCACCACACCGTCCTGGTCTCCGGGTCCTTCCCCGGCTGCCTGGACCCGATCGCCCGGTACGTCGACGCCGGCACCGTCCTGTGCAGCCGCCCGCTGGTGGCCGACGGGATCCTCACCGGTGAACTGGAGCGGCCGATGATCGGCGCGGCCAAGGCCGTCGCCGCCCGCGAGCTGCTCGACCGGGGCGGCTTCGACCCGCGGGAGTGCCACGCCTACGGCGACCACTCCTCCGACCTCGACCTGCTCCGACTCGTCGGCCACCCCACGGTGGTGGGCGACGACCCGGTGCTGACCGAGCACGCCGACCGCGGGGGCTGGAGCCGGCTGCCCGGCCTCGGCCACGGCGCGGCGCAGCACTGACCGACCGACCGTCCCACCCCCCGGCGCCCGCCCGGGTCCCCCCGGCCCGGGTGGGCGCCCCCCGACCGATCCGGTCCGCTGTTCGGCGGCTCGACGCGCCCCGCAAGGGCGCGAAGCGGCTCGAAGCGGACCGGCCCGGTCCACCGAAGTACGCCGCCGTGAGCGGAAGTTCACGCAGTACCCGGCAGTTCACGCGGTGCGCCGCGGTCCACGCGGCTCGCCGCGGCGCCGGCAGACCAGTAGCAGCAGCAGTTCGACAGCACAGCAGCCAGGAGGCATTCCCATGCGCGCCATTCGTTTCGACAGCTACGGCGGCCCCGAGGTCCTGACCCTCGTCGAGGTGGAGATCCCCGAGCCCGGTGCGGGCGAGGTGTCGATCGACGTGGAGTACGCGGGCGTCAACTTCGCCGAGGTGATGTTCCGCCGCGGCCAGTTCCAGCCCGGCACCCCGCACGTCCCCGGCCTGGAGGTCACCGGGACCGTCCGCGCCGTCGGCGAGGGCGTCACCACCCTGCGCCCCGGCCAGCGGGTCTCCGCGATCACCCTGGCCGGCGGCGGCTACGCCGAGGTCGCGGTGGCCCGCGAGCGGCTGACCGTCGCCCTCGACGGCGAGCTGGACGCCATCCCCGGCCCGGTCGCGGCCGCCTTCCCCTGCAACCTGCCGGTCTCCTGGGCGATCCTGCACGACGTGGCCCGGGTCCGCGAGGGCGAGAGCGTCCTGGTGCTGGCCGGCGCCGGCGGCGTGGGCAGCGGCGCCGCGCAGATCGCCCGCAACCTGGGCGCCGGCGCCGTCTACGGCGCGGTGAGCACCGCCGACAAGGCCGCGTTCGCCAAGGAGAAGTTCGGCTACGACGAGGTGTTCACCTACGACGAGCTGGAGGAGCGCCTCGCCGAGGTGACCGGCGGCCGCGGCGTCGACATCCTGCTGGACTCCATCGGCGGCCCGCTGCGCGCCAAGGCCCTGGACCTGCTGGCCCCGCTCGGCCGCCACGTGGTCTTCGGCAACGCCTCGCAGCAGGACCACACCTACGAGGCCAACCAGATGTGGTACACCGCCAAGACGGTGGCCGGCTACAACATCGGCGGCCTCGCCGACCAGCAGCCCGACCTGGTCCACGGCCACCTGGTGGAGGCCGCCCGCCAGCTCGCCACCGGCGCCGTCCGGATCGAGACCACCGAACTCGCCCTGGAGGAGGCCGTCAAGGCGCACGAGATCCTGGAGGCCCGCGGCTCCACCGGCAAGCTCGTCCTGCGCGTCAAGGCCTGACACCCGGCCGCCCGTACCAAGATCCAAGAGACAGGCCCCGAGGGCCGCCTCCGCCATCCGGCGGGGGCGGCCCTTCGGCGTTCCCGCACGCGCGTTCCCGTCCGCGAGCCCGGCCGGAAGCCCGTCCGAAGGCCCCGCCCGGAGGCTCACGCGGAACCGCCGTCCCGGGGGCCGTGAGCGCAACCCCCTTCTGGAGTCCTTCTGATCGCCTTTCGACACTCGGGCCGCGGCGGAGGCCCCGTGAAAGGTGGTTGGAAAGCGCACCGGTCTGGACTGGTCCCAGCCGGGGCCGCCCGGCGGAACCGGACCGGGACCACACCCCGGGCCGGGCGAAGGCGCACGACAGCACAGCGAACAGCACATGGGGGAGAGCGCAATGACGAAGACCCGGATCATGATCCGCACCGTGCTCGGCCTGGCGGCCGGCGCGATGGCGGTCGGGGTGGTCCTGGCGGTCGCCGGCCCGGGCAGCGGGTCGGTCGACGACACCCACTGGGGCATGGCGCACTCCTCGGCCGACACCCACTGGGGTGCACCGGTGCCGGTCGCGGACGACACCCACTGGGGCGCGCCGGTCACCGACGACACCCACTGGGGTGTGACCGGGCCGGAGTTCGCCCCCGGCGAGTGAACGACCGGCGAGTGAACGACGGGCGAGTGAACGACCCGCGGGGTCGGGACCGATCGTCAACGGACAGGGAGGAAAAGGTCATGGGCGGGACACGCCGGATGATGAAGCTGGGGGCGTTCATGCTCGTCCCCGGGTACCACGTCGCCTCCTGGCGGCACCCGGCGGCGCGGGCCGACGGCGGCCTGGACTTCGGCCACTACCGGGACCTGGTGCGCACGGCCGAGCGGGCCAAGTTCGACATGTTCTTCGTCGCGGACGGCGTCGGCATCCGCACGCCGTACCAGGACGCCGACGAACTCAGCCGCTGGGGACGGTTCCTGCAGTTCGACCCGATCACCCTGCTGTCCGCGCTCTCGGTGCACACCGAGCGGATCGGCCTGGCCGCGACCGCCTCGACCACCTACAACGAGCCGTTCCACCTGGCCCGCAAGTTCGCCTCGATCGACCACCTGAGCGCGGGCCGGGCGGCCTGGAACATCGTCACCTCGGTGACCGACGCCGAGGCCCGCAACTTCAACCGGGACTCCCAGCCGGACCACGGCGCCCGCTACCACCGGGCCCGCGAGTTCATGGAGGTGGTCACCGGGCTGTGGGACAGCTGGGAGGACGACGCCTTCCTCTTCGACAAGGACGGCGGGCAGTTCTTCCGGCCCGAGAAGCTGCACGTCCTCGGCCACAAGGGCGAGCACTTCTCGGTCGCCGGCCCGCTCAACGTGGCCCGCCCGCCGCAGGGCTACCCGGTGCTGATCCAGGCCGGCGCCTCCGCCGACGGCCAGGACTTCGCGGCCCGGTGGGCCGAGGTGATCTTCACCGCCAGCCAGACCCTGGAGGAGGGGCAGGCCTTCTACCGGGCGATGGGCGAGCAGGTCCGGGCGCACGGGCGCGACCCGGAGCAGGTGAAGATCATGCCGGGGCTGTTCCCGGTGGTCGGCCGCACCCGCGCCGAGGCCGAGGACAAGTACGCCGTACTTCAGGAACTCGTCGACCCGGTGGTCGGGTTCGGCCTGCTCACCCAGCTGCTCGGCGACGTCGACGTCTCCGGCAGCCCGGTGGACGGCCCGCTGCCCGAACTGCCCGAGACCCAGGGCAGCACCAGCCGGCAGCGGCTGGTCTACGACAAGGCGCGGCGCGAGGGGCTGACCATCAAGCAGCTCTACCAGTCCGTCTCCGGCGGCCGCGGCCACCGGGTGCTGATCGGCACCCCGGAGGAGATCGCGGACGCGATGGAGGAGTGGTTCACCGGCGGCGCGGCCGACGGCTACAACGTGATGCCGCCGGTGCTGCCGGACGGCCTGACCGACTTCGCCGACCTCGTCGTCCCCGAACTCCAGCGCCGCGGCCTGTTCCGCACCGAGTACGAGGGCACCACGCTGCGCGAGAACCTCGGCCTGGACCGCCCCGCCCACGGCGCCGCCGCCCGCGCCGAGAACGTCTGAACAGCTCGCACGTCATCCGAGAACCCGAGGAGCATCCGAGCATGCCGTCACTGGCACGAGACCTCAGAGAGATTCCCCCCTCGCCCCTGGTCCAGGTCGAGGAACTGCTCAGCCGCAGCGGCGACCTGGCCCCGATCGGCCTGCACCAGGGCAAGACGGTCTTCGAGCCCTGCGCCCGCCCCCGGCCGTGGAACGCCGAGGAGTTCGCCACCGCCGCCCACCAGCACGCCCCGCCCGGCGGCGTCCGACAGCTGCGCGAGGCCTTCGCCGAGCACCTGGCGGCCCGCCGCGGCAGCCCGGTCGAGCCCGCGCAGGTGCTGGTCAGCAACGGCGGCACCCACGCCATCTCGGTGCTGCTGCACGCGATCCTGGGCCAGGGCGACGAGGTGCTGGTGCTGTCCCCGCAGTGGCTGTTCGCCACCGGCCTGGTGTGGGCGGCCGGCGGGGTGCCGCGCGAGGTGCCGGTCTTCCTGGAGCTCAGCGCCGACGCCGACTTCGACTTCCTGTCGGTGATCGAGCGGGCGGTGACCGACCGCACCCGGGCGATCTACTTCAACAACCCCAACAACCCGACCGGCTACCGGCTCAGCGAGGCCCAGCTGGCGGCGCTCACCGAGCTGGCCGAGCGGCACGACCTGTGGCTGATCGCCGACAACGCCTACGAGAACTACGACTTCACCCGGACCGGCTTCGTCGACCCGGCCACCGTCGGGCGGGCCGCCGAGCGCACCTTCTCGGTGTACAGCTGCAGCAAGACCTACGCGATGCCGGGCGCCCGGGTGGGCTTCCTGGTCTCGCCGCCCGGCCTGGCCGAGGCGCTCACCAAGTGGTCCCTGCACTCGCTCTACTCGGTCTCCACCGCGGCCCAGTTCGCCGCGTACGAGGCGCTGCGCACCCCGGCCGAGGAGCTCACCCGCCGCCGCGACCGGGCCGCCGCGGCCTGGTGGCTCGCGGACTCCAAGCTGGAGGTCCCGCACACCGCGGTCTCCGGCGGGCTGTACACCTTCCTCGACCTGGCCGCCTACGGCGACGGCGAACGCTTCGTCCGCCGCTGCGCCGAGCTGGGCGTGGGACTGGCCCCCGGCCGGGTGTTCGGCGCCCACTGCGCCGACTGGGCCCGGCTCTGCTTCACCGCCGCCACGCCGCCGCTGGTGGCGGAGGCGATCGACCGCATCAACAAGATCTACGGGGAGGGCATCGATGAGCACTGACACGGTGGTCCTGGAGCATTCCGGCCTGGCTCCGTTCCTGCGCCGTTACGACGCGCCGTCGCGCGTCGGCCTCAAGGTCAACGCCTACCGGGGCTACGAGGTGGAGGGCCTGGCCCGGGCGCTGGAGGGGCCCGAACTGGCCGACTGCCCGCTGGAGTGCGTGATGGTCGGCGACTCCTACTTCATGACCCACCTGGGCCGCCCGAGCACCGCGCTGGCCGACGACGCCGAGCGCGAGTGGGCGATGGCCACCCTGACCGGGCTGGTCGCCGAGGTGCGCGAGGCGATCGACGCGCACTTCCCGGCCCACCGCCGGCCCTTCCTGCTGGCCGACCTGCCGGACGGCGCGACCGCGAGCCCCGCGGCCGCCCTCGCCGCCGGCGAGCGGTTCCGGGCGGCGGGCGCCGACGCGGTGAAGGTCGAGCTGGCCGGCGACGGCGACCTCGACTGCCTGGAGGCGCTCGCGCGGACCGGCGGCACCACCCTCGGCCACCTCGGCTACACCCCGCAGCGCGGCGAGCTGAGCCGGCACGGCGACAGCGTCGAGGACGCGGAGCGGATGTTCGCCCAGGCCCGCCGGGTGCGGGACGCGGGCGCGGCCGGCCTGATCGTCGAGATGGTCAGCGAGCCCGTCAACCGGGCGCTGAGCCGCCCGCACGCCGCCGGCATCCCGCTGTACTCGGTGTTCAGCGGCCGGGCCGAGTGGGGCGGACAGAGCCTCAACGTCTGGGACGCGGTGGTCCGCCCGGCCCGCGGCGGCCGGTTCTTCCCGCCGACCGCGGTGATCGAGGCCGCCGAGGCCCCGACCCGCTACACCCCGGACCTGATCGCGGACCGCCTGCGCGAGCTGATCGGGCTCACCCTGGACGGCAGCTTCCCGCTGTCGCCGCGCACCGTCCTGACCCCCGAGGAGACCGAGCGGATCTCCGCGACCGAGCCCTGGAGCGCCCGATGACGACCACCACCCTGCCCACCGGCCCCTCCTCCGGCACCGAGGTCTTCGACCAGCTGGAGTCCGCGATCCGCACCTACTGCCGGCGCTTCCCGGCGGTCTTCACCCGGGCCAGCGGGCACCGGATGTGGGACGAGGACGGCCGCGAGTACCTGGACTTCCTGTCCGGTGCCGGCGCGCTGAACTACGGTCACAACCCGGCCGACGCCCGCCAGGCGCTGGTGGACTACCTGCTCGCGGACGGTCCGGTGCACGGGCTGGACCTGCACACCGGCGCCAAGCGCCGCTTCCTGGAGCGCTTCCAGGAGGTCGTGCTGGCCCCCCGCGGCCTCTCCTACCGGGTCCAGTTCACCGGCCCGACCGGCACCAACGCGATCGAGTCCGCGTTCAAGACGGCCCGCCGGGTCACCGGCCGCACCGACATCGTCGCCTTCACCGGCGGCTTCCACGGCCTCTCGCTCGGCGCGCTCGCCGCCTCCGCCACCGCCTTCAAGCGCGACGCGGCCGGCGTCCCGCTGGGCAACGTGGTGCGGATGCCGTACGAGGGCTTCGCCGGCGAGGGCGTCGACACCATCGACTACCTGACCCGGATGCTGGACGACCCGGGCAGCGGCATGGACAAGCCCGCGGCCTTCGTGGTGGAGACCGTGCAGGGCGAGGGCGGCCTGGCCACCGCGACCCCCGAGTGGCTGCGCCGGCTGGCGCAGGTCGCCCGGGAGCGGGACATCCTGCTGATCGTCGACGACATCCAGGCCGGCTGCGGCCGGACCGGCACCTTCTTCAGCTTCGAGGAGTCCGGCATCACCCCGGACCTGGTGTGCCTGTCCAAGTCGATCAGCGGCTACGGGCTGCCGATGGCGCTGGTGCTGGTCAAGCCGGAGCTGGACCAGCTCGGCCCGGGCGAGCACAGCGGCACCTTCCGCGGCAACAACCTGGCCTTCGTCACCGCCGCCGCCGTCCTGGACCACTGGGCCGACCCGGCGTTCACCGAGGGCCTGGCCGCCCGGGTGAAGGTGCTGGACGGCCTGCTGGCCGACCTCGCCCGGCGCTTCGCCGCGCTCGGCTGCACCCCGCGCGGCCGGGGCCTGATCCGCGGCCTCGGCTTCACCGACCCCGCCCTCGCGGACAAGGTCTCGCGCGCCGCGTTCGCCGCCGGGCTGCTGGTGGAGACCACCGGTGCGCGCGGCCAGGTGCTCAAGATCATGCCGCCGATCGTGCTCGCCGAGGACCGGCTGACGCACGGCATCACGCTGCTCGCCGACGTCATCGACGCGGTGTCCCGCAAGGAGGAGGACCGATGACCGATCTGCTGCACGACCTCGACACCCCCGGCGCCCCGGAGGCCGCGGACGGGCCCGACGACCACGCCCACGGCATCGACGAGACGGTGCTGCGCCGGCTCGCCGCGTCCTGGCCGCGCCGCGCCACCGTCCGCACCGACCTGGACCGGATCACCGACCCCGACCCCGCGGAGTACGACGCCGCGCTGCCCGACTACCCCGAGCGGCTGCTGCCCTTCGCCGAGCACCCGCTCTGGCTGGCCGCCACCCCGGAGCAGCGGCGGACCGTGCAGACGCTGGCCTGGCTGGTCTACAACGAGCGGGTCATCGCGGCCGAGGAGTACGTCGCCAACCCGACCTTCGCGATGATCATGCACGGCGTCTTCCCCGGCGCCGACGGCGTGCACACCAAGCGGGCGGTGCAGCAGACCCACGTCGACGAGGTGTGGCACACCTACATGCACATGGTCGCCATGCAGCGCACCCGGGAGCTGCGCGAGGTGACCGCCGAGCCGGCCTACCCGCACACCGTCACCTACCGGCGGCTGCTGGAGGCCGAGGCCAAGGTCTCCGAGAAGTGGGAGCGCGACCTCCTCAAGCTGGTCTGGACGACCGTCTCGGAGATCAGCGTCAACGCCTACCTGGAGCTGCTCTCCCGGGACGAGACCGTCCAGCCGCTGCACGCGCTGGTGCCCCGGCTGCACGCCCGCGACGAGTCCGCCCACTCCTCCGTGATGGTCGAGGTCGCCAAGGGCCTCTACACCCACCTGAACAAGGAGCAGCAGCGGGCCTTCGTCGGCGCCCTGCCCGAGGCCCTGAACGCCTTCGTCGCCCAGGACTTCGCGGTCTGGCCCGGCATCCTCAAGCACGCCGGGTTCGAGAAGGCCGACGAGATCGTCGAGGACTGCCGGCGGGCCGCGGGCAGCAACCTGCTGGTGCGCGACTTCTCCGGCATCCGCCGGATCGTGCGCGAGATGGAGCTGACCGAACTGGTCGACTTCGACTTCGGGGTCGAGTGATGCGGCGGCCGGTCGGTCTGCGGGAGCTCTCCGCCGAAGGGCGCCGACTGGCCCTGGCCGCACTCGTCCAGTCCCTGGGCATCGGCCTGTTCACGGCCAGCTCGATCGCCTGGTTCACCCGGCACGTCGGGCTGTCCGCCAACCAGGTGGCGACCGGCCTCGCGGTGGCCGGCGCCGCCGCCCTGGCCGGCTCGCTGCTGGCCGGGGTGCTCGCCGACCGGCACGGCGCCCGGCGGGTGCTCGCCACCGTGTACGCGGGGCGCGGACTCTGCTTCCTCGCCTTCGCGTTCGTGACGGACCTCTGGCAGTACCTGCTGGTCACCCTCTTCTCGGTGGCCTTCGACCGGGCCGGCCCGCCGGTGCTCCAGGCCCTGGTCGCGGCCGCGCTGCCGCAGCAGCGCGACCGCAGCCGGCTGCTCGGTCTGGTCAACGTGGTGCGCAACATCGGCCTGGGGCTCGGCGCCATGGCCGGCGGGGTGACGCTCACCCTCGACACCGTCGAGGCGTACCGGATCACCATGGTGCTGATCACCGCGGCGTTCCTGGGCGGCGCCGTCCTGGTCCTGCGGGTGCCCGCCCCGCCCCGACCGGCCGCCGCCGCCACCCCCGTCGGCGGCGGCCCCCGGGCCCTGCCGGACCGCCACTACCTGGCGCTGACCGGCCTGAACTTCCTGTTGTCCTTCTTCGACGTGCTGCTGCTGGTGGCGATGCCGGTCTGGGTGCTGGACCACACCACCGCCCCGCACGCCACCGTGTCGGTGCTGTACGCGCTCAACACCGTCCTGGTGGTGGTCGCCCAGCTGCCGGTGAGCCGGCTCGCCGACGAGGTGCGGCGCAGCAGCCGGATGCTGCTGTGGGGCGGGATCGCGCTGGCCGCCTGCAGCCTGTGCTTCGCCGCGGCGGGCGCGGTGCACGGCGCGGCGTCCGTCCTGATGCTGGTGCTGGCGATCGTGGCGCTGTCGGTGGGCGAGGTGGTCAGCACCTCGGCCACCTGGAGCCTGTCCATCGAGCTCGCCCCGCCCGAGGCGCGCGGCCGCTACCTGGCCGTGTTCGGCCTCGGCCTGGCCGGCCAGCGGGTGCTCGGACCGGTGGTGGTCACCGGGCTGCTGCTCGGCTCCGGCGCGGTCGGCTGGATCGGCGCGGCCGCGGTGTTCGCGCTGACCGGTGCCGCGGCGGAGCGGGTCGCGCTCGCCGGGCACGCCAAACTCCCGTCCCGGGAAACCGAATTGACGACAACGTGATGGATGCGAACGTAGGGAGACCGACCATGCGGATCGGATTCGCCGGACTCGGGACGATGGGCGGCGGCATGTGCCGGCGCCTGGCCGAGGCCGGTTTCGAGGTGGCGGCCTTCGACCTGGACGCCGCCGCCGCCGAACGGGCGGCCGAGCAGAGCGGCATCACCGCCGCGGCCGCGCCCGCCGGCCTGGCCGCGCCGGTCGTGGTCACCATGCTGCCGGACGGCGCCGCCGTCCGGGCCGTCGCCGAGCAGCTGCTGCCGGCCATGGCGGCCGGCTCGGTGCTGGTCGACACCGGCTCCAGCGACCCGGCCGACACCCGGGAACTGCGCGAACTGGCCGCCCGGTACGGCGTGCACGTGGTGGACGCCCCGGTCTCCGGCAGCCCGGCGGCGGCCCGCGGCGGCGAGCTGACCCTGATGGCGGCCGGCGACCCGCAGGCCCTCGACCTGGCCGAGCCGGCGCTCACCGCCCTCGGCCGGGTGTACCGGGTCGGCCCGTCCGGCGCCGGCCACGCGTTGAAGGCGCTGAACAACCTGCTGTCCTCGGTCAGCCTCGCCGCCACCGCCGAAGTCCTGCTCGCGGGGCGGGCGTTCGGCCTCGAACCGGCCGTCATGCTGGAGGTGGTGAACGCCTCCACCGGCCGCAACCACGCCTCCGAGACCAAGTTCCCGGCGCACGTGCTGACCGGCACCTTCGACTCCGGCTTCGCCCTGCGGCTGATGCTCAAGGACCTGCGGATCGCCGACCGGCTGCTGGCGGCCGCCGGCGGCCGCTCCGACCTGGGCCGGGCCTGCCGGGCGCTCTGGGAGGACGCCCGGGAGAAGCTGCCGGAGCAGGCCGACAACGTCGAGCTGGTCCGCTGGCTGGAGTCCGAGGCCGGACGGGAGCTGCGGTCATGAGCGAGCGCACCAGCCCCGCCGAGGGCGCGCCCGCGCCGCGGATCGCCGTGATCGGCGGCACCCCCGCCACCCTGCGCAAGGTGCGCGCCGCGGGCTTCGAGATCGTCTGGGTGTACGGGCCGCAGGAGCTGGACCCGGCCGGCCTGGCGCACGTCGCCGAGGCCTACCTGACGGACTACCGGGAGCCCGCCGCCGTCGCCGAACTGCTCGCCACCGTGCACCGGTCCCGCCCGCTGGTCCGGGTGGTCTCGATCATCGAGGACGGCCTGGAGCCGGCCGCCGCCGCGACCACCCGGCTCGGCCTGCCCGGCAACGGGCTGGACCTCGTCCAGGTGCTCCAGGACAAGCTGGCCTTCCGCACCCTGCTCGCCGAGCGCGGCGTGGACGCCGTCGCGGCCCGGATCGGGCACGGCACCGAGGACATCCGCGCCTTCGTGGCCGAGCACGGCCCGACCGTGATCAAGCCGCGCTACGGCTCCGGCAGCCTCGGGGTGCGCTTCGTCGAGGACCTCGCCGCCGTCGACGAGGCGGGCGCCTGGGCGGCCGGCTTCGGACTGCACTCCTTCCTGATGGAGCAGTTCCTGTCGGGCACCGAGATCAGCGTGGAGACCTTCAGCTACGCCGGCCGGCACGTGGTGCTCGCCTTCACGGCCAAGGAGAAGCTCGCCTCCTTCGTCGAGGTCGGCCACACCCAGCCCGCCCCGCTGGAGGACGCCACCGCCCGCCGGGTCGAGGACCTGGTCTTCGCGATGCTCGACACCGTCGGCCTGGCCGACGGCCCCGCGCACACCGAGGTGATCCTCACCGAACAGGGGCCCCGGCTGGTCGAGTCGCACAGCCGGCGCGGCGGGGACCGGATCACCGACCTGGTGAAGGAGGTCTACGGGATCGACACCGACGCCCTGGCCTTCCTCTGGTACGCCGGGCGCACCGACCCGGTCCGGCCCGGGGAGCCGTCCTGCGGCGCCTCGATCCGCTTCCTGACCGCCGAACCCGGCGTGGTCGCCTCGGTCGAGGGCCTGGACGGGGTGCTCGCCGACCCGGCGGTCGTCGACGCCTCGGTGAGCGTCGCCCCGGGCGACACCGTGGTGCCGATCGCCTGGTCCTACGACCGCTGCGGCCTGGTGCTGGCCCGCGGCCGGGACGGCCGGGACGCGGCCGAGCGGGCGAGCGCCCTCGCCGCCCGGATCGCGATCCGGACCGCGCCCGCCGAGACCGGCCCGCCGGCCCGCACCCTGGCCACCATCGCGGCCCGCCCGGACCGGCTGGTCGGCGCCGCCCCGGCCCCCGGCCCGGGGGCCGCCGAGTGAGCGTCGACGCCAAGGAACTGCGCGCCGCGCTGCGCCCGCACGCGGCCGGGATCGCGGTGCTCACCGCGCCCGGGCCGGTCGGGGTGACGATCACCTCCTTCACCTCGGTCAGCGCCAGCCCGGCCCTGGTCTCCTTCGCCCTGGCGGAGACGTCCAGCACCTGGCCGCGGGTCCGGGACAGCGAGTGGTTCGGCGTCCAGATCCTCGGCGCCCACCAGCAGGAGCTGGCCCGGCTGTTCGCCACCCCGGGCGCCGACCGCTTCGGCCCGGACACCCGCTGGCACCCCGGGCCGCACCAGGTCCCGCTGCTCGACGGCTGCCTGAGCTGGCTGGTCTGCACCCGGTACGACGTCCGCACCCTGGGCGACCACCACGTGGTCACGGCCGCCGTCACGGAGGTCCGCCGGGGCGCGCCGGGCGACAGCCTGGTCCACCTGCACGGCGTGATGCAGCCGGTGGCCCAGCCCGCCCTGGCCAGGAGCTGACCCCGGCGCGGGAGTTGACCCCCGGCCGGGAGTCGGCCCCCGTCGGGAGTAGACCCCGGCCGGGAGCCGGCCCCCGCCCACCATCCGACTGGAGGAGCAATGGAGACGGAAGCACGACCGCCGCAGCAGCCGGCCACCGGGGCGACCGCCCCGCACGCCCTGGTGCTGGTGGACAGCGACCACGCCGACACCCCGTACGACGTCTGGGCGGCCGAACTCGGCGTCCGGCTGACCCTGCTGGTCTCCGAGGAGAAGTACCCGCAGTACGCCCACCTGCCGGCCGCCCGGTCGATCTCCGGCTACCACGGCGGCAGCGAACTGGAGCGGGTGGCCATGGAGTTGGCCGACCAGGACTTCGCCGCGGTGATCGCCCGCGGCGAGCGGGACGTGCTGCGGGCCGCCCGGCTGCGCGAGCTGCTCGGCCTGCCCGGCCAGCACTGGGACAGCGCCCTGGCCTTCCGCGACAAGGTCCTGATGAAGACGATGCTGCGCGAGAAGGGCCTGGACGTACCGGAGTTCGCGCCGGTGCGGGTCGCCCTCGACCTGTTCGGCTTCCTCCGCGAGCACGGCTACCCGGTGGTGGTGAAGCCCGCCCTGGGCTCCGGCTCCAAGGGCACCGTGGTGCTGCGCGACGAGGCCGACCTCACCGAACTGCTCGCCGGGGGCCTGCCCGAGCACGCCGAGGTGGAGCGCTTCGTCGACGGCCGGATGTACGTCGTCGACGGCCTGGTCACCGAGGGCCGGTTGGCCGCCGTGTTCGTCTCGCACTACCTCAACGACTGCCTCACCTTCCACTCCGGCGGCTACCTCGGCTCGGCCCAGATGAACCGCGGCGAGCCGCTGGTGGAGCGCCTGATCGAGTACGCCGAGACGGTGCTGGCGGTGCTCCCGACGCCGGACTGCACCAACTTCCACCTGGAGGTCTTCCTCACCCCCGACGACCGCCTGGTGCTCTGCGAGGTCGCCAGCCGGACCGGCGGGGCCCGCACCACCGGGGCGATCCGCGCCGCCACCGGCTTCGACCTGGACCAGCGCTGGTTCGCCGCCCAGCTCGGCGAGCGGATCCCCCGGGCCGAGGAGCTGCGGGCCGTGCCGCCGGGCGGCTCCGGCGGCTGGGTGCTGTTCTACCCCGGGCAGGGCCGGCTGACCGGGCTGCCGCAGGACCCGCCGTCCTTCGTGGTCGAGGAGCGGATCAAGGGCACGGTCGGACACCGCTACCACGGCGGCGAGAAGTCCGGGGACTACCTCGGCGGCTATGTGATCATTGGCCGGGACGCGGCCGAAATCGCCGCCAACGCCGATGAGTTGGCCGCGTGGTACGCGAACGGGATCAGCTGGGAGGAGTAGGAGTCGATGGACGAGCGGTACATCGTGATCGGCGCCGGGGCGGTCGGCGGCGTGGTCGGCGCGCGGCTGCACCGGGCCGGGCGGCAGGTGGTCCTGGTCGCGCGCGGCGAGCACGGCGCGGCGCTGCGCGAGCACGGGCTGACCGTGCACGGCCCGGCGGGGGCGGACACCGCCCGGATCCCGGTGGCCGCCGGTCCGCAGGAGGTCGAGCTGCGCGAGGGCGACGTCCTGCTGCTGGCCGTCAAGACCCAGGACACCGCGGCCGCGCTGGCCGACTGGGCCGACCGCCCGGTCGGCCCGGCCGGTGCGCGGGCCGGCGCCCGGCTGCCGCTGGTCTGCCTCCAGAACGGGGTGGAGAACGAGCGGCTGGCGCTGCGGCACTTCCGCCGGGTGTACGGCGCCATGGTCGTACTGCCGGCCGCCTTCCTCACCCCGGGCGAGGTGCGCACCTGGTGCGGGCCGCGCACCGGCGCCCTCGCCCTGGGCCGCTACCCGGACGGCGCCGACGACACCGTCCGGCAGATCGCCGCCGACCTCACCGCGGCCGACTTCCGGGCCGAGGTGGTCGAGGACGTGCTGCGCTGGAAGTACGGCAAGCTGGTCGACAACCTGGCCAACGCCGTCGACGCGCTGTGCGGGCAGCGGCCCGGGGCCGAATCCGCGGAGCTGGCCGTCCGGGCGCGGGCCGAGGCCGTCGCGGTGCTGGAGCGTTCGGGCATCGCGTTCGCGACGCCCGAGGAGCTGACCGAACTGCGCCTCGGCGCGGTCGAGCGCCGGCCGTCGGACCCGGGGGCCGGGCACGGCTCGACCTGGCAGAGCCTCAAGCGGGGCGGCCGGTCCGCCGAGGTGGACTACCTGAACGGGGAGGTCGTGCTGCTGGGGCGCGGCTGCGGGGTGCCGACGCCCGTCAACGAGCTGCTCCAGGAGCTGGTGCACCGCTGGGTGCGGGAGCGCCGCGAGCCCGGCAGCCTGGCCGTGGCGGAGCTGGCCGAGCTGATCGGGCGGGCGGCGGACGAACAGCCCCTCGCGGCAGGACAGTAGGCAGGGCAGTAGGCAGGACGGGCCGGGCGGTGGTCCGCCGTCAGCAGCGGTCCGGGCGGCTCCCCAGGCGCAGCGCCGGTCCGGCCTCGGCGGCCGGTTCGGGGCTGCGCCGCGACTCGGCCAGCAGGTCCTCGGTGCGCTCCAGCCAGGGCTTGGAACCGAGTTCGGTGAACAGCGTCCGGCAGGCCTTGAGGTGCCCGGCGGCCTGGGCGCGGTCGGCCCGGCGGAGCGCGATCTCGGCCAGCGCGTAGCGCGAGCGGCCCTCCACGGCCCGCTCGCCGACCTGCCGGGACAGCTCCAGCGCCCGGGTCAGGGTGTCCACCGCGCCGTCCAGCCGGCCCTCCCGGCGGTGCACCGTGCCGAGGCCGTGCAGCGCGTAGGCCTCGCCGATCCGGTCGCCGCCGGCCCGGACGATCCGCAGCACCTCCCGCAGGGCGTCCTCGGCCAGGTCCGTCCGCTCGGCCGACAGGTGCAGCTCGGCGAAGCGTTGCAGCACCTGGGCCTCCACCCGGACGCAGTGCTCCGCCCGGCAGATCACCAGGGCCTGTTCCAGCAGGGTGCGGGCCTGCTCGGGCCGGCCCGCCGTCATCCACCAGCCGGCCAGGCTGCGCAGGATGTGGGCCTCGCCGATCCGGTCGCCGACCAGCCGCATCACGGTCAGCGCCTCGTCGTACTTCTCCCGCATCGCCAGGTCGTCGCCGCGCACCCCGTCCAGGAAGGCGTCGTTGCGCAGCACCAGGGCCCGGCCGTGGTCGTGCCCGGCCGCCTCGAACAGCTCCCGGGCGAGCGCGAAGTGCTCCTGGGCCTGCTCGTGCCGGGTCTGGAACATGTGCAGGGTCCCGAGCGAGTAGAGCATCGCGGCCCGACCGACCGTGTTGCCCGCCCGGACGGCCGCCTCCTGGGCCAGCCGGGAGGTCTCCTCCCAGTCGTCGAAGTGCCCCTTGGCCTCGAACAGGGTGACCGAGGTGAGCGCGAGGTCCCAGCAGAGTTCGTCCAGCCCGGCCGCGGCGGCCTGCCGTACGGCCGTCACCAGGGCCAGCCGCTCGGTGTCCCAGCCGTCCACCCCGGTCCCGGCCGCGCCGGAGCGGCCCTCCAGCGGCGGCCGCCAGCGTTCGGCCGTGCCGTGGATGACGGTGTAGTCGCCGCCGTACTCCCGGCGGTGGGCGTCCTCGGCCAGGGCCAGCCAGCCGCCCAGCATCCGGGTCAGCGCGGCCTCCCGCTCGGCCGCGTCCTCGGTGGCCACCAGCTGCTCGTGGGCGTAGGCGCGGACCAGGTCGTGGAAGCGGTAGCGCGGCCCCGGCTGGTTCGGGTACTGGACGATGTCCATCACCTGGGCCTCGACCAGCAGGTCGAGGGTGTCCTCGGCGGTGTACGGATCGCAGTCCAGCAGCGCCGCCGCGATCCAGGCGGGCGCGTCCGGCAGCTGGACCAGGGAGAACAGCCGGAACAGCCGCTGCGCCGAAGGCGGCAGGGCGCGGTAGGTGAGGCTGATGGTGGAGCGCAGTTCGAGGCCGTGGTGGCTGAGCTCGTCCAGCCGGCGGCGCTCGTTGCGCAGCCGCCGGACCAGCCGCTCCACCGGCCAGTGCGGGTGCGAGGCCAGCCGGGCGCCGGCGATCCGCAGCGCCAGCGGCAGCCCGTCGCACAGGTGCACCAGCTCGACGGCGGTGTCCAGTTCGGCCTGGACCCGCGGTCTGCCGATGATCCCGGCGAGCAGGTCCAGCGCGTTGGACATGTCGAACACCTCGACGTCCACCCGGTGGATCCCCGGGACGCGGGACAGCCGGACCCGGCTGGTCGCGAGCACCGCGCAGCTCGCGCTGCCCGGCAGCAGCGGCGTCACCTGCTCCGCGCTGGTCACCCCGTCCAGGACCACCAGGACCCGGCTGTCGGCCAGCCGGCTGCGGTACATCTCGGCCCGCTCCTGGGGGTCCTCCGGTATCGCCTTGGCCGGCACCCCGACCGCCCGCAGGAAGCGGGCGAGCAGCGTCCCGGTCCGGCCCTCGCCGCCCTCGCCGGGGGCGCCCGGCTCGGTGGTCGGGGTGTGCAGGTCGGCGTAGAGGTGGCCGTCCGGGAAGTGGGCGCCGGCCTCGTGCGCGGCGCGCACCGCCAGCGCGGACTTGCCGACCCCGCCCGGGCCGCAGATGTTGACGATCGGCACCGCGTAGCCGGGGGCCTGGGTGCCGGCGTAGGGCACGATCAGCTTCTTGATCTCGTCGAGCTGGCTCCGGCGGCCGATGAAGTCGCTGATGCTGGCCGGGAGTTGGCGGGGGGTGAGGCGGAAGGCGGCCTCGGCGGCGGGGTGTGCCGGGTGCGTGGTGAGGGTGGCCTGGACGGTGTGGGTGGTGTGGGTGGCCTGGCCGGTGTGGACGAGGTGGCCGGGGTTGCCGGGGTGCGCGGCGGCGGCGGGAGCCGTGGGCGCGGGCGGGGGAGCGGAGCCCGGGTCCGCCGTGCCCCGGTCGGCGGGCGGCGACAGCGGCGCCACGGACACCAGGGGCACCGGGGGTACGGGCGCCGGTGCGGGGGCGAGCGACGGTGCGGCCGGGTCGGCGGCGGCGTGCCGGGCGTGCCCGTCGCGGTGCCCCGGCAGGTCCAGTCCGGGGGACTGGCACAGGATCGCCCGCTCCAGCTCCCGCAGCTCCTGGCCCGGCTCGATGCCGATCTCCTCCACCAGGGCCCGGCGCGCCCGCTGGAACGCCTCCAGCGCGTCCGCCTGCCGGCCCGAGCGGTACAGCGCCAGCATCAGGTGCCCGTACAGCCGCTCCCGGAGCGGGTGGCGGGCGGTCAGCGAGGCGAGTTCGGCGCCCAGCTCGCCGTGCCGGCCGAGCAGCAGGTCCAGCCGGACGCGTTCCTCCAGGACGGTCAGCCGCCGGTCGTCCAGGTGGGTCGCGGCCCGCTGGGCCAGCTCGCCGGGCACCCCGTCCAGCGCCGGTCCGCGCCACAGGGCCAGCGCCTCGCGCATGGTGGCGGCCGCCCGTTCGACGCGGCCCGCGCCGCCCTCCTCCCGGGCGAGCGCGACCAGCCGCTCGAACTCCAGGCCGTCCACGTCGGAGGGCTCCAGCTCCAGCGCGTAGCCGGGGGAGCGGGTGGTGATCGCCTCCGGCCGGCCGGCCTGGGTGAAACGTTTGCGCAGGGTGGAGACGGCGACCTGGATCTGTCCGCGGGCCGTGGTCGGCGGTGCGTCCCCCCACACCGCGTCGATCAGCTGTTCGGTGGAGACGGTCCGGTCGACGTTCAGTCCGAGCATCGCCAGGACCACCCGCTGCCGCGGGCCCCCCAGGTCCAGCGAGCGCCCCTCATGGACCAGTTCGACCGACCCCAGCAGCCGTAGCAGCATGCCTTCCTCCCCGTCAACCGAAACGCGCTCAGCGTATTGGTATACACCAGATTCCCCCGTGGACACTACAGTCACAGCATTAACCGGACAGTCCGTGCGGGAGGTTTCTGTACGCCCGGCGAATTCTCGCCATAACCCCCGCGCTATCGTACGTGATCCTGGGCTGACCATGGCTGACGCAGATGCTTCGTACACGTGCCGGCTTCGTCGGGGCGTCCGGACGGATTCTCCGGGGCGGGGCCCCCGGCGGGCGGCCCCGGAATTGTTTTTGGACATTCGGGAGCGGCCCGCCGGGCCCCTGAACCGGCCGCGCCGCACGGCCCGTTCGACGCGCCCCGAACGGGCCCTCAGGTTACGGTGACCGGACCGGACGGGGCCGAACGGAGGAGGGCGGGCCGATGGCGAGCGGGTCGAGGTCGACGGCGGGTGGGTCGACGGGGAGCGGGTCGGTGAAGGGTATGGCGGACGTGGAGGGTGCGGGGGACGTGGCGGACGTGGTGGACCGGCGCCGACCGCGCCGACTCGCGCGGCTCGCCCTGCTGTGCGCACTGGCCGCCGTGGTCGTGCTCGCCTTCACCGGCCCGCACGGGCCGCTGGTGCTGCTCGCCGAGTTCGTCGGCCTGGTGGTCACCGCCGTCGGCGTCTGGTGGGCGATCACCCGGCGGGCCCTGTGGCGGCTGATCGGCGCGCTGCTGGCCGTCGCCGCGCCGGCCGCCGGCGTCCTGCTCGCCTACGACACCGGGGTGCTGGCGCTCACGGTGGCCGCCGTGGCCCTCTGGCTCGCCGCCCTCGCGTGCGGCCGCGCCGCGCTGCGCGCCGCCCGGCCGCCGCGCCCGATGCCCGCCCGGGAGACCCCGCCGCCGCGGCAGCCCGTCCTGATCATGAACCCGAAGTCCGGCGGCGGGAAGGTCGAACGCTTCGACCTGGTCCGGCGCGCCGAGGAACTGGGCGCCCGGGTGGTGCTGCTGGACACCTCCGCCGAGCAGGACGTCGCCGAACTCGCCCGCCGGGCGATTGCCGACGGCGCCGACCTGCTCGGCGTGGCCGGCGGCGACGGCACCCAGGCCCTGGTCGCGGCCGTCGCCGCCGAACACGGCCTGCCGTTCCTGGTCGTCTCCGCCGGGACCCGCAACCACTTCGCGATGGACCTCGGCCTCGACCGCACCGACCCCGCCACCTGCCTCGACGCCCTCCGCGACGGCGTCGAACTCACCGTCGACCTGGGCCGGGTCGGCGACCGGACCTTCGTCAACACCGTCTCCTTCGGCGCCTACGCCGAGATCGTGCAGAGCCCCGAGTACCGCGACGCCAAGACCGCCACCGCCCTCGGCGCCCTGCCCGACCTGCTGACCGGCGAGGCCGGGCCCACGCTCACCGCCCGCGCCGACGGGCACCGCATCGACGCCCCGCAGGCCCTGCTCGTCAGCAACAACCCGTACGCCGCCCCCGACCCCGTCGACCTCGGCCGCCGCCCCCGGCTGGACGAGGGCCTGCTGGGCGTGGTCGGCGTCCGGGTCGACGGCGCCGCCCAGGCCGCCGAACTCGTCCTGCTCGGCGAGCGGGCCGCCGCACTGACCCTGCTCTCGGCACGGCAGGTCACCGTGCACGCCGACGTCCCCGAGATCGCCGTCGCCGTCGACGGCGAGGCGCTGACCCTGCCGACCCCGGTGGTCTGCACCCTGCGGCACCGCGCCCTGCGGGTCCGCGTCCCGCGCGAGCGCCCCGGCGCCGACCCGGCCCAGCGGCCCCACGCCCACCCGCTGGACTGGCGCGACGTCACCCGGCTGGCCCTGTCCGGGGCGGGCACGCACCCGGCGCAGGCCGCCCGGCCCTCCGGGGGCCACCGGTGACCGGCCCGGTCCTGCGCGACCTCACCGCACTCGACGCGGCGCTCTACGCCGCCGTCGCCGCCACCGACACCCCCGCCCTCGACTCCGCCCTGCGCACCCTCTCCGCGGCCGCCGACCACTCGAAGATCAACCTCTCCGTCGCCGCCGCCCTGGCCCTCGTCCCCGGCCGCTGCCGCCGCGCCGGGCTCACCGGCGCGGCCGCCGTCGCCCTCGCCTCCTTCACCGCCAACGTCCTCGGCAAGCAGCTGGTCCGCCGGCCCCGCCCGGACCGGGAGGCCGCCCGGGTGGTGCTGGGCCGGCACGTCCCGATGCCGGCCAGCGCCTCCTTCCCCTCCGGCCACACCGCCTCCGCCTTCGCCCTGGCCACCGCCGTCGGCACCCTGCTGCCCGCCACCGCCGCCCCGCTCGGCCTGCTCGCCGCCGCCGTCGGCTACTCCCGGGTGCACACCGGCGTCCACTACCCGGGCGACGTCCTGGCCGGCGCCCTGCTGGGCAGTACCTGCGCCGGGATCGTGCTCGCGGCCGGGCGGCGGACGCCGTAGGGTCGATCCCTCGGACCAGGGGAGGGGACCACCGATGCTGCACCTCAGCCTGGGAGTTGACGGACCGAAGGTCAGCGCGCTGTGCCTCGGCGCGATGACCTTCGGCACCACCGTCGACGAGCGGACCGCCACCGCGATCCTCGACCGGTTCACCGAGGCCGGCGGGAGTTTCATCGACACCGCGAACAACTACGCGTTCTGGGCCCCCGGCGGCACCGGCCACGAGAGCGAGGAACTCCTCGGCCGCTGGACCGCCCGCCGCCGCAACCGCGACCGGCTCGTCCTCGCCACCAAGGCGGGCGCCCGTCCCGTCCCCGGACTGCCCTACCCCGAACACCTCGAAGGCCTCTCCGCCCCCGCCCTGCGCAGCGCGGCCGAGGGCAGCCTGCGCCGGCTCGGCACGGACCGGATCGACCTCTACTACGCCCACGTCACGGACCCGGCCACCCCCGTCGAGGAGACCATGGGCGCCTTCGCCGGCCTGGTCGCCGACGGCAAGGTCACCGCCCTCGGCTGCAGCAACCACCGCGCCGCCGACCTCGCCGCGGCCAACGACCTCGCCGACGCGCGCGGCTGGCCCGGCTACCGGTGCGTCCAGCAGCGCCACAGCCACCTCCAGCCCCGGCCCGGCGCGGACCTCGGCATCCAGCGGCACGCCGACCGGGCCCTGCTGGCCCACCTCGCGGACCGGCCGGACCTCACTCTGCTCGCCTACTCGCCGCTCCTCGGGGGCTCCTACACCCGCCCCGACCGCCCCCTGCGCGAGGAGTACCGCTGGCCGGGGACGGACGCCCGGCTCGCGGCCCTGGCCGAGGTCGCGCAGGAGACCGGCGCCACCGTCAACCAGGTCGTCCTGGCCTGGCTGATCGGGCACCCCGTCCCCACCGTCCCGGTGATCGGCGCCGGCTCGGTCGCCCACCTGGAGGAGAGCCTGGCCGCCCTGGACCTGGTCCTCGACGCGGACCAGCGCCACCGCCTGGACACCGCGGGCAGCTGACCGGCGCAGCTGGGCCGCAGTGACCCGTGCCGGGCCGCCGGGCCGCCGGGCCGTCAGTGCCGCCCGGTCCCCGTGGCGGGGCGCCGCACCGAGAACGTCCACCGCCGCGGGCCGGCCGGGCTGCCCCCGGCACCCGTCGCACGGGGCCCGTGCACCCGGCGGCGGGCCTGCTCGGCGAGCCCGCGGGTGTCCGCGGTGGTCCGGTCGAGGGCGGTCGCGACCAGGTCGACGGGCAGGCGGAACACCTCGTGCAGCACGAAGGCGACCCGCTCGGCCGGGGCCAGCGCCTCCAGCGCGGCCAGCAGCGCGGGCCCGACCGACCCGTCCGACGGCACCGGGCGCGCGGGCCCGGCCACCGCCTCCGGCGCCCGCCGCGGCCGGGCGTCCCGCGAACCCAGCAGCCCCAGGCAGACCCGCCCGGTCACCGTGGTCAACCACTCGGCGAGGTCCGCCACCTCCTCCGGATCGATCCGGCCGAGCCTGACCCACACCTCCCGCACCGCGACCTCCGCCTCCGCGTGCGAGCCCAGCAGCGGGTACGCGAGGGCCCGCATCCGCGGCCGCAGGTGCTCGAACTGGCCTGCCTGCCGGTCCTGCTCGGGCACGGTCGCACTCCTCGGCTCCGGAGGGTTCGTCACCGACCGGTACCCGGCCGTGGCTGGACCTTACTCGGAGAAGCAGGTTGATCACACCGGGTGGTGCCGGAGCAAAATCCCCGGGGAGGTCCGGCGCCGGGCGCCCGAACGACACCGTCCCCCGCCGGGTGGACTCCCGACGGGGGACAGCGCTGTGCGGTGACGAGGTCCTGCGGGTGTTACACCGTCTGCTGGGCCTCGAAGATCCAGTGGTGGTTCCCCTGGTCGGCGCACTGCCAGACGTCCAGGCCCTGGCCGTTGGCGGTGTTCCAGCCGTTGAGGTCCAGGCAGAGGCCGGACGTCGGGTTGTACAGCGAGTTGTCGAAGCGGCGGACCCAGGCCTGGGAGGCCGGGTTGCTGCCGCAGTCCTGCGCGACGACCGGGGTGCCGTTGACGGCCGCGGCGTCCGCGGTGCCGAGGCAGCGACCGGAGATCGGCATCTTGATCCGGTTGTCCTTGGTCATCACGAAGTGCTGGCCCTCGCCGTTCCAGCAGTCGTAGATCCGGAGCTGGGCGCCGGCGTTGCCGCCCCAGTTGTCCAGGCACTTGCGGCTGTCGACAGCGCTGCGGATCTGGATGGCCGAGTCGGTGGTGGCGAGCGTGTTGGCCTGCTGGTCGGTCAGCGCGTACGGGTAGGCCCGGACGTCGCTGATCGCGCCGTTGACCAGGTCACTGGCGGCGGACTTGTTGTAGGCGGCGCCGCCGGCGTTCAGGCTGCCGGGGGCCGGCTTCCAGCCGCTGGGCATCTTGTCGGAACCGACGGCCGCGCCGTTGACGTACAGCGTGATGGTCGAGGTGTCGGCGTTGAACGTGCCGGTCAGGTGGGTCCACTGGCCGACCGTGGCGTTGGTGCGGCCGCTGCGGTCGTAGGCGGAGTACCAGGCCGTCGGGTTGGTGCTGTCGCTGCTGGGGGCGACGAAGGCCCAGTTGTGGAAGGTCTTCGAGTACTGCAGGTAGAACGGGCTGGCCACGTCACCGGTGAGGGAGACGGCGGTCTGGAAGTTGTCGAGGTTGTTGACCTTGATCCAGGCCGAGACGCTGTAGCTGCGGGAGGTGTCGAGACCGCTGTTGACGGGGGCGGTGGTGCGGTAGACCGACGCTCCGTCGAAGGCGGTGGCCTTGTTGGCGGTGCGGTTGTGGTCCGCGGTCAGCGTGGCCCCGGTCGGGTAGCTGTTCTTGGGGTCGTCGCCGTTGCGGTAGAGCTTGTTGGTGTCGCCGGTGTCGCCGCTGGTGCGGCCGTCGAGCACCCACTGGGACGGGTTGACGGCGGTGTTGGCGATGGTGTTGGGGCCGACCTGCCAGGTGTAGCCGGCGGTCGGGTTGCCCGGGGTGGTGACCTTGCCCCACCAGATGTCGATGGAGCCGTCGGCCTTGGTGCCCCAGAGGGCGGCGTTGCCGTTGCCGGTGATGTCACCGTCCGAGCCGAGGGTGGTCCAGGTGTCGCTGGGCACCCCGCCGATCTTGGTGGTGGTGGCGATGCCGGTGAGGGTGGGGACCATCAGGGGCTTGCCGGTGGGGTCGTTGACGGGCTGGCCCTGGTTGTCGGTGGCCAGGACGGTGCCG
>NZ_JBHZCN010000004.1:0-78226 GCF_042755465.1 Kitasatospora sp. NPDC059160
GGGTGGGGGGGGGGGGTCGGGGGGAGCGGGCGCCCGGGCCCCGCCGCGTGCCACACTGCGGAGATGCCGTCCCCCACGCAGCGCGTCCTGGCCCGGGTGCCGGCGCGGCTGCGGCCGTTCCTGGTGCGGCACCGCCGGCTGGTGAAGTTCCTGACGGTCGGCAGCGGCTGCTTCGTCCTCACCACGGTGATCGACGTCGAGCTCAAGTTCACCGTCCTGCAGCACCAGCCGGTGGTGGCCCTGACGGTGGCGACGGTGATCGCCACCGTCGTCTCCTACGTGCTCAACCGCCGCTGGGCCTTCCGGACGGACGGGCGCCGACCGGAGGCCCTGCTGTTCTTCCTGGTCAGCGCGGTGGCGATCGGCGTCAACGACATCCCGCTGGCGCTCTCCCGGTACGCCCTCGACCTGCGCGAACCGTACGTCGACCCGTTCCAGCAGGAGGTCGCCGACTTCCTCAGCGGGATGGTGGTCGGCACCTTCGTCGCCATGCTGTTCCGCTTCTGGGCGATGCGGCGCTGGGTCTTCACCAGCCCCGCCGCCCGGGCGCACGCGGAGCCGGAACCCGGTTACGCTGCACCCGAGATGCCACGGGATGTGCCATAGGGCGTGTCTTGCGGATCCCTGCCGGGTCCGCGACGCCAGGGCACGCACCTCGCCGCGTTGTCGTCGGTCGCCCGATGCTCCGCATCGCCTCCCTCCTCCGCCTTGCGATGCACGCACCCCGACGCCGCGGCCCATCCGACAAGATCCACAAGACACGCCCTACGACCGTGAGGTGAGGTTATGCGCGGGGAGCCGGACGGCGTCCGGACCGGGCCCGCCAGTCAGCAGGGGATGCGCCGGGCCAACCTGGCCCTGGTGCTCGGCCTGATCGCGCGCGGCCCCCGCTCGCGCGCCGAGGTGGCCGCCGGAACCGGGCTGACCAGGGCCGCGGTCTCCTCGCTCGCCGAACAGCTGATCTCGGCCGGCCTGGTCGTCGAGGAGGGCCCGGCCGCCCCCAGCGGCAAGGTCGGCCGCCCCGGCACCGCGCTCGGCCTCAACCCGCTCGGGCCCGGCGGCCTCGGCGCCGAGATCGGGGTCCGCCACCTCGGCGTCTGCGTGGTCGACCTGCGCGGCGAGGTCCGGGCCTGGCGGCGCGAGGAGAGCGCCAACCACGGCCGGGAACCCGCCGCGGTGATGGCCGACCTGGCCCGGCTGGTGCGTTCGGCCGTCGCCGAGTCCGGCCTGCGCCCGGCCGGGCTGACCCTGGCCGTGCCCGGGCTGGTCGGCAGCGGCGGGGTGCTCCAGCGGGCCGCCAACCTCGGCTGGCAGGACGTCCCGCTGGCCGCCGAACTGCGCCCGGCGCTGCGCGTGGTCGGCGACGGCCTGGCCGAGCTGCCGGTCGACGCGGACAACGAGGCCAACCTCGGCGGCCTGGCCGAACGCTGGCTGGGCGAGGGCCCGGAGGACTTCCTCTACGTCTCCGCCGAGGCCGGCGTCGGCGCCGCCGTGGTGGTCGGCGGCCGGCTGCTGCGCGGGGCGCGCGGCTACGCGGGCGAGCTGGGCCACGTGCCCGTCCACCCGGAGGGGCGGCGCTGCGCCTGCGGGTCGCACGGCTGCCTGGAGCAGTACGCGGGCGAGGCGGCGGTGCTGCGGGCGGCGGGGCTGGCCGGGGTGCGCGGGGACTGGGTGACGCTGCTCGCCGAACGCGCCGGCGCCGGGGACGAGCCGGTCCGGGCGGCGCTGGCCGGGGCCGGTGCCGCGCTCGGCATCGCCGCCGCCGGGGCGGTCAACCTGCTGGACCCGGCCGAGGTGGTGCTGGGCGGCGGCTACGCCCGGCTGGCACCCTGGCTGCTGCCGGCGATGCGGCACGAGCTGGCGGCCCGGGTGACGGTGCGGCCCTGGGCGCAGGACCGGCTGACGGTGTCCCGGCTCGGCCGGCGCGGGCCGCTGCTGGGGGCGGCGGTGGGCGTGGTGCGCGCGATCGTCGCCGACCCGGGGCCGCTCACGGGCGGCTGAGGCACGGACCCGCAGGAGCGGACCGGGCCCCCCGCCGCGATCGCGGCGAGGGGCCCGGTGGTACGCGGGGGAGCGGCGGCTCAGGCCGCGGCGGGGGCCTCGGCGTCGAGCTCGCGCCCGGCCTCGCGCGGGGTGCGCAGGACGGCCAGGAAGGCGACGGCGATGCCGACCAGCGCCCAGACCACCAGGACCAGGATCGGCATGCCCAGGTTGGTGGAGCCGAAGTAGGCGATCGACTTGGTGGCGCTGGTGCCGGCGCCGTTGGGGATCAGCGAGCCGATCGCCCGCCAGAACGGCGGCATCATCGGGGCCGGGTAGACGCCGCCGGCGCTCGGGTTGCCGAGCACCACGAAGACCAGCACCGCGAGGCCGATGCCGATGATGCCGAACAGGCACTGCAGGGCCATGGTGAAGGCGCCGACGGTGAACACCACCAGGGCGCCGATGGCGGTCAGCGACAGGATCGATCCGGGCATCGCGTCCAGGACCGGCCCGGCGATGACCGTGCCGCCGAGGCCGGCGCCGACCGAGTACAGCGCGAGGACGCCGAGGCGGATCAGCAGGCGGTGGAGGTTGGCCGGCTTGGAGCCGGCGCTGATGCCGAGGATGGAGGCGACCAGGTAGCCGCCGACGCACCAGCCGATGACCAGGTAGAAGGCGGTCAGGCCGTTGGTGTCGCCCTTGGCGAGCGGCACGACGTCCTCGACCTTGACGGTGCGGCCCTGGGACTTGTCCAGCGCGGTGGTGATGCTCTCGGCGGCCTTGGCGGCCGAGGTGCCGCGGGCGCCGGCGGTCAGCAGGGTGTCCTCGGTGCCGGTCGGGTTCACGACCAGCGCGGCGTAGATCTTCTGGTCCTTGATCTGCTGGGTCGCCGTCTCGGCGTCCGGCGCGGTGACCGGCTTGACCGCCTCGTCCGGCACCGACTCCAGGGCCTGGACCAGCTTGGGCGTGACCTGCGGCGGGGCGACCACCGCGATCGACAGCTGGTGCGGGGCCGGGTGGTGCAGCGCCCCGACGTACGAGGTGATGAACCCGAGCTGCAGCAGCAGCACGCCGATCACCAGCAGTGCCGCACGCGGTGTGACCGCGCCCTTCAGTTCGGCGACGAATCCCTGCCCCGGGGCGGTCATCCACATCTCCTTGCGTATCGGCGGAAAACGGATACTTAATACCATGAACTAACTCGCTTGTCCTACCTCCCTCGCCGGTTCTCGGCCACGGTCGCCGGGCGGTGCCGACGCCGTGGCGGACGAGGAACGCCTGGTGGTGACGGGGCGTCGGGTCGGAGCGGGGGCCTGACGGGCCGCGGGGGAGTGGCGGAACTCTCACGTCGGGCGGGGCTTTACTTGGACTTGAAGAAGGTTGCCTTACTCAACTATCGGTCGTATGGTTGCTTAAGGCAACGAATTTTCCCGCGCGAAGGACCCAGATGACCGTGACCGCCCAGGCCTCGACCGGAGCCGCAGCCGCCGTCGACGACGACCGCCCGATGACCCACCGGCAGGTGATGGAGGCGCTGTCCGGCCTGCTGCTCGGCCTGTTCGTGGCCGTGCTCTCGTCGACCGTCGTCTCCAACGCCCTGCCGCACATCCTCACCGACCTGCACGGCGGCCAGTCCGCCTACACCTGGGTGATCACCGCGGCCCTGCTCACGCTGACCGCCTCCACCCCGATCTGGGGCAAGCTCTCCGACCTGGCCAGCAAGAAGCTGCTGCTCCAGATCGCCCTGCTGATCTACATCGCCACCTCCGCGCTGGCCGGGCTCTCGCAGAACACCGGCGAACTGATCGCCTGCCGAGCCCTCCAGGGCATCGGCGCCGGCGGCGTCGTCGCGCTCGGCCAGATCTGCCTGGCCGCGATGGTCCCGCCGCGCGAGCGCGGCCGGTACAGCGGCTACTTCGGCGCGGTGTTCGCCCTCGCCACCATCGGCGGCCCGCTGATCGGCGGCGTCATCGTCGACACCTCCTGGCTCGGCTGGCGCTGGTGCTTCTACGTCGGCATCCCGTTCGCGCTGGCCGCGATCCTGGTGGTGCAGCGCACCCTCAAGCTGCCGGTGGTCAAGCGCCCGGCGAAGATCGACTACCTGGGCGCGCTGGTCATCACCGGCGCCGTCAGCCTGCTGATGATCTGGATCACGCTGGCCGGCACCGACTACCCGTGGCTGTCCTGGCAGACCGCGGCCATGGTCGGCGGCGGCCTGCTGCTGGCCGCGCTGGCCGTCGTGGTCGAGCGCCGCGCCGCCGAGCCGGTCATCCCGCCGTCGCTGTTCAAGTACCGCACCGTCACCCTGGCCGCGATCGCGAGCGTGCTGGTCGGCGTCGGGATGTACGGCGCGACCACCTTCCTCAGCCAGTACTTCCAGCTGGCCCGGGACAAGTCCCCGACGACGGCCGGCCTGATGACGCTGCCGATGATCATCGGCCTGGCGGTCTCCTCCGCGGTGGCCGGCCGGCTGATCACCAAGTACGGCAAGTGGAAGGCCTACCTGGTCGCCGGCACCGCGCTGCTCGCGATCGGCTTCGGCCTGCTCGGCACCGCCCGGGCCGACACCGACTACGGGCTGCTCTCCCTCTACATGGCGCTCACCGGCATCGGCCTCGGCCTGACCAGCCAGAACCTGGTGCTCGCGGTGCAGAACACGGTGCCCCGGCACGAGCTCGGCGCGGCCAGCTCCGTCGTCACCTTCTTCCGCACCATGGGCGGCGCGATGGGCGTCTCCGCGCTGGGCGCGCTGATGTCCAACAAGGTCGGCCACTACCTGGCCGAGAACCTCGCCGCGGCGCACATCCCGGCCGGGGCCGCGGCCTCCGGCGGCGGCATCCCGGACCTGGCGAAGCTGCCGGCCCCGATCCTGCCGCTGGTCACCGACGCCTTCGGCCACGGCGTCGGCACGGTCTTCCTGTGGGCCGCGCCCTTCGCGGCGCTGGCCTTCGTCACCGTGCTGTTCATCCGGGAGACCGCGCTGCGGACCACCCAGGAGAGCTGACCGGGGACGGGGAACGCGCGGGCGCGAACGCCGACGGGCCGGGGAGAGTTCGACTCTCCCCGGCCCGTCGGCGTTGCTCGGTGCTATGACGCCTTACGGCGCCGCGATCAGCACCAGGCCGTAGACCACGGCGCAGGCGCAGAGCGCGAAGCAGGCGTACGCGCCGGCCAGCAGGACCGGCCTGCCGCCGCCGGCCGCCTGACCGCCCGCCTCACGGGAGCTCAGCGCGGCCTCCCGGCGGGACAGTGCCAGGATGCCGAGGGCGAAGACGGCGACCACGGCGACGGTGACGCCGAAGCTGATGCCGGCGGTCTGGGCCAGGGCGTTCCACTTGATGTGCATGGTGAAGGCTCCTCGATCGACGGCGCTCAGGCCGCGACCGTGGTCGAGGCGGGGGTGGGGGCGGCGGTGGCCGGGGTGGTGGCGACCTCGACCGGGGTGACCTCGGGGACGTCGTTGACGTTGTCCGCGCCGACCGGCTGGCGGCGGGAGATCATCCACATCGTGGCCGAACCGGCCACCAGCACGGCACCGACCAGGGCGACGCCCCAGGCGCCCTGGCGGGCCAGCGCGGCGGCCCCGCCGGCGACCAGGCCGGCGGCCGGCAGGGTCAGGCCCCAGGTGTAGACCATGCGGCGGACCAGGCTCCAGCGCAGCTCCGGCTTCGGGCCGCCGAGGCCGGCGCCCATGATGCCGCCGGTGCAGACCTGGGTGGTGGAGAGGCCGAAGCCCATGTGCGAGGAGGTCAGGATGACGGTGGAGACGGCCGACTCGGAGGCGAAGCCCTGCAGCGGCTTGATGTCCGCCAGGCCCTTGCCCATCGAGCGGATGATCCGCCAGCCGCCCATGTAGGTGCCGAGCGCGATCGCGGCGCCCGCCGAGACGATCACCCAGGTGGGGGGCAGCGCGCCGTGCGGCATGGCGCCGACCGAGACCAGGGTCAGGGTGATGATGCCCATCGTCTTCTGGGCGTCGTTGGTGCCGTGCGCCAGCGAGATCAGCGAGGAGGAGAAGATCTGGCCGGTCTTGAAGCCCTTGTCGGTCGCGGCGCCGTTGCCCTTGCGGGTGATCGCGTAGGCCAGCTTGGTGGCGCCCCAGGAGGCGAGGCCGGCGACCAGGGGGGAGGCGACCGCCGGGATGATGATCTTGGTGATCACGGTGTCGAAGTTGACGCCGTTCATCCCGACGCCGACGATCGTGGCGCCGATCAGGCCGCCGTACAGGGCGTGCGAGGAGCTGGACGGCAGGCCGCGCAGCCAGGTCAGCAGGTTCCAGAGGATCGCGCCCGCCAGGGCGGCGAAGATCACCTCGGGGTGGATGCCGGCCTTCTCGTTGACGATGCCACCGGAGATGGTGGTGGCGACCTTCACCGACAGGAACGCGCCTGCGAAGTTCAGCAGGGCCGCGATGGTGACCGCGACCTTCGGACGAAGGGCCCCGGTCGCGATCGCGGTGGCGGACGCGTTGGCGGTGTCGTGGAACCCGTTGGTGAAGTCGAAGGCGAGCGCCGTGATGATCACAACGGCTACCAGGAACGAGATGTGTTCCATACCCAAACAATCGTCGTAGTTGTCGCACGGACGTTGATGACGTCGCGACCGTAGGTCTGCTGGGTAAACGGAAGGTGAACTGAGCCGGGAATCGTGGTTCCGCTGGTGGCCCACCGGTGTCCGGGAGCTTTCGGAGGGATGACCTGGGCCGCGCTGAGCTGGACATTAGCGGAGAACGTCCTGTTTCGCCCCCGTTTGCTGAGACCTGTCTCACAACGGCCGTGCGGATCGACGGATCAATCGAGAATTAACCTCCTGGTCCGCGTGCGCCCTGTTTCCGGCGAGTAACCCGTGGGAGGATCTGCGGGATCGTCCCCGGGGAGCCCGCGGACGGCGCCACCGGGGCAGGGCAGGGCAAGGGCGGGGAGGACCACCCATGGGCGGGGCTGCACAGCGCACGGAGACGTCAGGAGTGCGCCCCTGGGTGCGGGCCGCCCTGAGGTGCGGAGCCGTCCTCGCGGCCGCCGCCCTCGCGCTGCCGGTCGCCGCCCAGGCCGCGTACGCCGCACCCGACCCGGGCGCCGGCATCGCCGTCGCCCCCGGAGCCGACCCGCTCGCCGCGGCCAAGGCCACCCTCGGCCCGCTGCTCGACCAGCTGCACGGGCTCTACCAGAGCGCCGAGGCCGCCACCGAGCAGTACAACGGCGCGGTCGCCAAGGTCACCGAGCAGCAGACCACGCTCACCGACCTCCAGGGCAAGCTCGACAAGCAGCAGAAGCAGGTCGACGCCGGGACGGACATCGCCTCCCAGCTCGCCGCCGCCCAGTACCGCAACGGCGCCTCCTCCGCCTACGCCGAGCTGCTGCTCTCCAAGGACCCGTACGAGGCCGTCACCATCGCCGAGCTGCTCGCCGCGGCCAGCCGCTCGCAGTCCGAGTTCCTGGACAAGCTGAAGGCCGACCGGGACGCGCTCGACGGCTTGAAGAAGCAGACCGAGGAAGCCCTCAAGACCTCGCAGGCGCTGGTCGTCCAGCAGGACGCCGCCAAGGCCAAGGTCACGGCCGACCTCGCCTCGGTCGAACAGCTGGTCTCCTCGCTCACCGGCGCCCAGCGCACCGAACTCGAACAGCTGGAGAAGGCCAAGGCCGACGAGGCCCAGCTCGCCTTCCTCGCCTCCGGGGCCCTCGGCAAGGGCGAACGCACCCCCTCGCTGGCCGGCCGCGGCGCCGTCGCCTTCGCGCTCGCCCAGCTCGGCAAGCCGTACCTGTGGGGCGGCACCGGCCCGGACTCCTACGACTGCTCCGGCCTCACCTCGCAGGCCTGGCTGCACGCCGGCAAGCCGATCCCGCGCACCAGCCAGGAGCAGTGGGCGCAGCTGCCGCACGTCCCGCTGAACCAGCTGCGGCCCGGCGACCTGGTGGTCTACTTCCAGGACGCCTCGCACGTCGCGATGTACATCGGCGGCGGACTCGTCGTCCAGGCGCCGCGGCCGGGTGCGTTCATCAAGGTCTCGCCGGTCGGCTCGATGGCGATCCTCGGCGCCGTCCGCCCCGACCCGGACGGCGCGTCCGACGACGCCGGCGGCGCCTGGAAGGTGCCGGACCTGCCGAAGGGCTGGGACACCGTCACCCCGATCGCGCCGAGCCCGGCCAACCAGACCCCGGCCCCGCCGGCCCCCGGCGGCACCCCGGCCACGCCCACCCCGGGCGGCACCGGCACGCCGACCGGAACGCCGTCCGGCACCGGCACCCCGACCCAGACGCCGACCGACCCGGGCACGCCGACCGGGACGCCCACCGGCACCCCGACCCAGACGCCGACGGGCACGCCGACCCAGACGCCGAGCGACAAGCCCACCCCGACCCCGACGGGCACCCCAACCGGCACCGGGACGCCCTCCGGCACCGGCAGCCCGAGCGGCACCGGCTCGGCGAGCGCCCCCGCGCCGGGCAGCCCCAGCGCGACGCTGCCGCTGGGCGGCCTGCTGCACTGACCGCGCACGGCCCGGAACGGAGGAGGCCGCCCCGCGTCCCAGGACGCCGGGCGGCCTCCTCCGTGCCGGGCCGGGGGAAGGGCCCTACCCGGCCGCGCCGGTGTCGGGCTCGAAGCGGATCACCACGGCCTTGGAGGTCGGGGTGTTGCTGATGTCGGCCGTGGAGTCGAGCGGCACCAGCACGTTGGTCTCGGGGTAGTAGGCCGCCGCGCCGCCGCGGGCGACGGGGTAGTGGACGACCCGGAAGTGCGGGGCGCGGCGTTCGGTGCCGTCCGTCCACTCGCTGACCAGGTCGACGTACCGGCCCTCGGCGAGGTCGAGTTCGGCGGCGTCCGCCGGGTTGACCAGGACGACGCGGCGGCCGCCCTTGATCCCGCGGTAGCGGTCGTCCAGGCCGTAGATCGTGGTGTTGTACTGGTCGTGCGAGCGCAGGGTCTGCAGCAGCAGCCGGCCCGGCGGGACCTCGGGGGCGGTCAGCGGGTTGACCGTGAAGTTGGCCTTCCCGGTGGCGGTGGGGAAGGTGCGGGTGTCCCGGGGGCCGTGCGGGAGGGTGAAGCCGCCGGGGCGGCGGACCTTCTCGTTGAAGTCCTCGAAGCCCGGCACCACCCGGGCGATCCGGGCGCGCAGGGTGTCGTAGTCGGTCGCGAAGTCCTCCCACGGCAGGGTGTCCCGCGGGCCGAGGACGGCGCGGGCGAGGCGGCAGACGATCGCCGTCTCGGAGAGCAGTCCCGGCGCGGGCGGGCGCAGTCCGCCGCGCGAGGAGTGGACCTGGCCCATCGAGTCCTCGACGCTGACGAACTGGGCGCCGGCGGCGGTGACGTCCCGGTCGGTGCGGCCCAGGGTGGGCAGGATCAGGGCGCGGGCGCCGGTCACCACGTGCGAGCGGTTGAGCTTGGTGGAGACGTGGACGGTCAGCCGGCAGCGGCGCATCGCGGCCTCGGTGACCTCGGTGTCCGGGGTCGCGGCGACGAAGTTGCCGCCCATCGCGAAGAACACCTTGACCTTGCCGTCGCGCATCGCGCGGATGGTGTCCACCGAGTCGAGGCCGTGCGCGCGCGGCGGCTCGAAGCCGAACTCGTTCTCCAGCGCGTCGAGGAAGGCCTTGGCGGGCCGCTCGAAGATGCCCATGGTGCGGTCGCCCTGGACGTTGCTGTGCCCGCGCACGGGGCAGACCCCGGCGCCCGGGCGGCCCACGTTGCCGCGCAGCAGCAGGAAGTTGACCACCTCGCGGATGGTCGGCACCGCGTGCTTGTGCTGGGTGAGGCCCATCGCCCAGCAGACGATGATCTTCTTCGAGGCCAGCACCAGCCGGCCGAGCTCCTCGATCTGCTCCCAGGGCAGACCGGTCGCCGCGAGCACCTCGTCGCGGTCCGTCTTCCCGGCCTGCTCCTCGAACTCCTCGAAACCGTGGCAGTGTTCGGCGACGAAGGCGCGGTCGACGCCGTCCGCCTCCAGGATCATCCGGTTGAGCGCGCGGAACAGCGCCAGGTCGCCGCCGAGGCGGATCTGCAGGAAGAGGTCGGTCAGCTTGGTGCCGTGGCCGACCAGGCCGCGGGCGTTCTGCGGGTTCTTGAACCGTTCCAGGCCCGCCTCCGGCAGCGGGTTGACGCTCACCACGGTGGCGCCGGCCCGCTTGGCGCGCTCCAGCGCGGAGAGCATCCGGGGGTGGTTGGTGCCCGGGTTCTGGCCGGCCACGATGATCAGGTCGGCCTGGTAGAGGTCCTTGAGGCTGACGCTGCCCTTGCCGACGCCGAGCGTCTCGGTGAGCGCCGAACCGGACGACTCGTGGCACATGTTGGAGCAGTCCGGCAGGTTGTTGGTGCCGAGCCGGCGGGCGAACAGCTGGTACGCGAAGGCGGCCTCGTTGCTGGTGCGGCCGGAGGTGTAGAAGGCGGCGCCGTCCGGGGTGTCCAGGGCGCGCAGCTCCTCGGCGATCAGCGCGAAGGCGTCGTCCCAGGAGACCGGGGTGTAGTGGGTGGCGCCCTCGTCCAGCAGCATCGGCTCGGTGAGCCGGCCCTGCTGGCCCAGCCAGTAGCCGGAGCGGTCGGCCAGGTCGGCGACCGGGTGGGCGGCGAAGAACTCGGCCCGGATCCGGCGCTCGGTGGCCTCCTCGGCGACGGCCTTGGCGCCGTTCTCGCAGAACTCGGCGGTGTGCGTCTTCCCCGGCTCCGGCCAGGCGCAGCCGGGGCAGTCGAAGCCGTCCGGCTGGTTGACCTTGCGCAGGGTGGCGAGGGTGCGCCGGGCGCCCATCTGCTCGGCGGCCATCCGCAGGCTGTGACCGACGGCGGGCAGGCCGGCGGCCGCGTGCTGGGGCGCGGACACCTCGGGGGCGTCCTGCGCCGGGTCGCTCTGCGGGGCCTGCTTGGCCATGACTGCGCTCCTCGGGCTGTACGGGTGGAGCCGTCGCACCGTCGCGGGGCTCCTCCCCATCCTTCCACCTGGGCCGTCGGGTGGGGAGGGCCGTCGGGTGGGGAGGGCCGTCGGTAGAGTCTGGGCGTCACCACGGGAGGGGGAGGGCGCGTGCGAGTCGGGGACGTTCTGGACGGCCGGTACGAGCTGCAGGAGAAGCTCGGCCAGGGCGGGTTCGGAGTGGTCTGGCGGGCCCAGGACACCCGGATGCGGCGGCCGGTGGCGGTCAAGGTCATCGGGCACCACGGCGGCGACCGGGCGAAGGCCGCACTGCGCTTCGTCCGGGAGGCCTGCGCGGCCGGGAACCTCTCGCACCCGCACATCGTCACCGTGCACGACCTGGGGCAGAGCGAACTCGGCGACCAGCAGGTCACCTTCCTGGTGATGGAGCTGCTCACCGGCCGCACCCTGACCGAGGTGCTCCGGGCCGGACCGCCCGAGCCCGCGCTCAGCCTGCGCTGGGGGCGGGAGATCTGCGGGGCCCTGGCGGCCGCGCACGACGCGGGCATGGTGCACCGGGACATCAAGCCGGACAACGTGATGATCACCGACGCCGGGCACCTCAAG
Source organism: Kitasatospora sp. NPDC059160 (assembly GCF_042755465.1). Classification (NCBI taxonomy): domain Bacteria; kingdom Bacillati; phylum Actinomycetota; class Actinomycetes; order Kitasatosporales; family Streptomycetaceae; genus Kitasatospora; species Kitasatospora sp. NPDC059160. The sequence continues at coordinate 11,447 of NZ_JBHZCN010000004.1, forward strand.
GTGCTGGACTTCGGCATCGCCCAGCTGGACACCGGAGCCGGCGGGCTGACCACCACCGGCACGATCGTCGGCAGCCCCGCCTACATGGCGCCGGAGCGGTGGACCGGCGGCCGGGTGGACGGGCGGGCGGACCTCTACGCGCTGGGCTGCGTCCTGGTCGAACTCTTCACCGGGGCAAGGCCGTTCGGCGGGGACTCGACGCCGGTGCTGATGTACCAGCACCTCAACGAGCCGCCCCCGGCCCTCGACCCGGCCCGGTTCGGGCTGCCGCCGCAGGTGGCCGGGCTGGTCGCGGAGCTGCTGGCGAAGGAGCCGGCGGAGCGGCCGGCCGACGCCCGGACGGTCGAGCGGCGGCTCGCCGAGCTGGCCACGCCTGCTGCGCCCGTCGCCCCTGCTGTGCCCGTTTCCCCTGCCGTGCCCGTTTCCCCTGCCGTGCCCGTCGCTCCTGCTGTGCCCGCTGCTCCGGCCGTGCCGCCCGCGGTGCCGCCGGTCGTACCGCCGGCGCGGCCCGTGCCTTCGGTGCCTTCGCCGCCTTCGGTGCCGCCCGCGGCTCCCGCGATTCCCGCGGCGCCCTCCGTGCTGTCCCCGCTGACCACCCCGCCGGTGGTCGCGGCCCCCGTGTCCGAGGACGCCGTCCGGGCCGGGCTGCGCGAGCGCCGGGCGGCCGCGTACCGGGCCGCGACGGCGGGCGAGTCGGCGATCCTGCTGCAGGCGGTCGCCCAGGAGAGCGTCACCGCGCTCGGCGCGGCCGACCGGGACACTCTGGGCGCCTGGCGGGACTTCACCTGGTACCTCAGCCGGACCGGGGACCTGGACGGCGCGATCCGGCTGCTCTCCAGCGTGGTGGCCGACATGCGCTCCGCGCTCGGCCCGACCGACCCGGACACCCTCGGAGCCCGCTACCACCTCGCCTGGTGCATCGGCGAGAGCGGTTCGGCGGTCACCGCGGTCCGGCTGCTGCGCGAACTGCTGCCCGACCTGGCCGCGGTCTGGGGCCCGCAGGACGGCCGGGTCCTCAAGGCCCGGCACGACCTCGCCGTCCACCAGGCCAACCGGGGCGACCTCCAGGGCGCGGTGGTGCACTTGCACGGGCTGCTGCCCGAACTGGCCCGGGCCCTGGGCGACCACCACCCGAGCACCGTCCAGGCCTGGCAGGACCTGGCCGGCTACCAGCAGCGGCTGGCGCAGACCGGCCGCAAGGGCGGCGGCCACCGCCGCCGGGCGCCGCGGATGAGCCCGATCGAGGCCCTGGTGCTGGTCCGGCGGCTGCGGGTGTGGGACTTCGGCACCGACGAGGAGGCGGCCGCCTGCGTCGGCGCGCTGGAGCGGGGCATCGGCCTCAAGGGCGTCGCCGACCTGGTGTTCGAGGCGCCGGACCACGTCTCGGACGAGGACGTTGTGGAGGAGATCTTCGGCCCCTGAGGGCGGGGCGGGACGCTGCCCGGGCCGCTCGCTAGAGTCGGTGGGTACACAGCCGATGGGGGGAGGGCAGGTGCGGGTCGGTGACGTCCTCGACGACCGGTACGAGCTCCAGGAGAAGCTCGGCCAGGGCGGGTTCGGGGTGGTCTGGCGGGCTCAGGACACCCGGGTCGGGCGGCCGGTGGCGGTCAAGGTCATCCGGCACGACGACGGCGACCAGGCGAAGGCCGCGCTGCGGTTCGCCCGGGAGGCCTCGGCGGCGGGCAACCTGTCGCACCCGCACATCGTCACGGTGCACGACCTCGGCCACGGCGAGGCCGACGAGCAGCAGGTCACCTACCTGGTGATGGAGCTGCTCACCGGCCGCACCCTGACCCAGGTGATCCGGGAGGGCCGGCCGGATCCGCAGGTGGGCCTGCGCTGGGCCCGGCAGATCTGCGAGGCGCTGGCGGCCGCGCACGACGCGGGGATGGTCCACCGGGACATCAAGCCGGACAACGTGATGATCACCGAGGACGGCCTGCCCAAGGTGCTGGACTTCGGCATCGCCCAACTGGACGTCGGGGCCAGCGGGTTGACCACCGTCGGAACGGTGATCGGCAGCCCGCCGTACATGGCGCCGGAGCGGTGGACCGGCGGCCGGGTGGACGGGCGGGCGGACCTCTACGCGCTGGGCTGCGTCCTGGTCGAACTCTTCACCGGGAAGCGGCTGTTCACCGGGGACTCGACGCCGGTGCTGATGTACCAGCACCTCAACGAGCCGCCCCCGGCGGTGGATCCGGTGAAGTACGGTCTGCCGCTCCGGCTCCCCGAGCTGTTGGGCCGGTTGCTGGCGAAGGACCCGGCGGAGCGGCCGGCCGACGCCCGGACGGTCGCCCGGTGCTTCGCGGACCTCGCGGAGGGCCGGGAGCTGCCGCCGACGGCGACACCGGTCGACCGGGTCGGGGCTGAGTCGGCTGTCCCGGAACCGACTGTCCCGGAACCGACGGTCCCGGACCCGACTGTCCTGGAGTCGGCCGCCCCGGAGCCGGCCGCCCCGAGAGCGGCGCCGGTGAAGCGGTCCGCGCCCGTCCGGCGGCGTGCTCCGGCCCGGGAGCCGAGGCTCCGGCCGGTGGGGCGGCCCGCGCTGCTGTACCCGGCGCCCCGGCAGATCGGGCGCCCCGTCGAACCGCCCGTGCCGGTCGAGGACGCGGCGGTCGTCCGGGCCCGGCTGGAGCGGGTCGTGCGCACGGCGCGGGACGAGCGTCCCGCGCTGGCCGCGCACCAGCTGCGACCGGTGGTGGAGGCCGCCGTACGGGCGCTCGGCGGGGCCGATCCGGAGGTGGTCGCCGCTCGGCGGGACCTCGCGCGGTGCCTCGGCAGGTCCGGCCGCCAGGCCGAGGGGGTCCGGCAACTGGAGGGCCTGATCGAGGACTTGACCTCGGCGTCCGGGCCGATCGATCCGGTCACCCTGGACGCGCGGTACGCGCTGACCGCACTGGTCCGGGAGTGCGGCCGCCCGGTCACCGCGATCCGGCTGCTCAGCGCGCTGCTGCCCGCGCTGAGGTCGGCCCAGGGCCCGCGCGGTCCGCTCGTCCTCCAGGCCGGGTCCGACCTCGCGGCCTGCCAGGCCGGGCGGGGCGACTTCGCGGGCGCGGCGGCCCGGCTGGAGGAGCTGCTGCCCCAGCTGGTCGAGGCCTTCGGCCCGACCGACCGGCGGTGTACCCAGGCCCGGCTGGACCTGGCGGAGTACCGGCAGCGGGCCCGGTCCCACCGCGGGCCGAACCGGCTCGCCCGGGCCTGGCGGGCGCGGATCGACCGCGACCGGGTGCTGGGGCTGGTCGGGTGGATCCGGAAGGCCGGCCAGGAGCCCGTCCCGGAGCTGGTGCGCGAGCTGGAGCGCGGGACGGGCGTCAAGGGGGCCGGGGAACGGGTGATCGCCGCGCCGCCCTTCGTCACGGACGAGGACCTGGTGGCGGAGATCCTCGGCCCCTGAACCCCTGAACCCCTGAACCCCTGAACCCCTGAACCCCTGAACCCCTGAACCCCTGAACCCCTGAACCCCTGACTCCCCCCGGGGACCGGCCACCGCTCCGCCCCCCGGGTCTCACCCCACCAGGGCCGCCGCCGGGAGTGCGGCCAGGGCGCGGAGCAGGGCCCGGGCGGCGGCGTCGTTCTGGCGGAAGCCCGGGGCGTTGGTGCGGGGCCGGGCGAAGGCGGCGGCCGCCCGGAGGCTGGTGTGCGGGCCGAGCGCGGTGCGGCGCGGGTGCGGGGCGCCGTCCAGGGCCGGGTCGATCAGCCGGCTGTCGGCGGGGTCGATGGTGACCAGCCCGGAGCGGTGGGTGTGCTCCGCGTCGCTCACCACCTCCTCCGCGACCCGCCCGGTGCGGTGCAGCGAGTCCAGCACCGGGTCGAGGGTGCGGGCCAGCGCGTGCTTGGGCAGGTACGCCTCGACCAGTGCGGTGGCGGTGACGGTGTGGCCGGGCACGGTGGCGCCGGAGGCCCGCCAGGTGCCGGTGGCCTCGTCCCGCTCGATCCGCACGCCCGCGCCGAGGAAGTGCACCACCCCGGCCTCGGAGAGCGCGAGCAGCTGGCGAAGCCGGAAGCCGGGCGGGCCGGAGGCGAGGAAGCTGAAGTAGCCGAAGAACCACTCGTCGACGTCCTCGGCGACCGAGCGGGCGGTGAGCCGGCCGGAGGCGAGGATCCGGGGGAGCTGGCCGAACAGCGACAGCAGGGCAAGGAAGGCGCCCAGGTCGGCGCTGTGGGCCGGGTCGGCGCGGCGGTCGGCGTCGGCGGTGACGTAGGCGCGCAGGTGGGTCTGGAGCTCCTCGGCGGAGCCGAGTTCGAGCCCGGCCAGCGGGTGGTCGAGCCGTTCGAAGTCGATCCGGTCGGCCGGGTCGGGGACGGCCTCGGCGACGAGTGCGGCCAGTTCGGGGGAGTACCAGTCGTGCCGGTCGTACCGGGCGAGGAAGGCGGTCCAGGGCAGCGCGGTGCGCTCCGGGTGGGCGTGGAACAGCTCGTGGTAGTGCCCGAAGCCGACCTCCTTGGCCATCGACGGCCAGACGTCACGGCGCAGCCGCAGCGGTCGGCCGGTGGCGAGCAGGGCGTCCACGGCGGCCGCGTCGAAGTACCGGGGGAGCGGGGCGGGCGGCCCCTGGAGCCGGTAGTCGGTCTTGGAGTGGTAGGGCACGCCGCGCCGGGAGCCCAGGTGCAGCACCGGTTCGCGGCCGGACGGGAGGTAGCGCAGGGCGGGCCCGTCCCCGGTGGGTTCGAAGCGGCCGCCGCGCCCCTCGGTGAGCATCGCGACCAGGTCGACGGAGGCCAGGCCGAAGCCGCGCAGTGCCACCTGCTCGCCGGGGGCGATCCGGGCCAACTCGGCCTCGACGTCGGCGGAGTAGGCGGGTGGCAGGTGGAAGCGGCCGTGCCGGGCGGCGAAGGCGGCGTCCTCGGCGTACCGGGGGTGCGGGGCGGAGTCGAGGTGGCCGAGGGTGAGGGTGACGTGGTCGGCGGTGAGGGTGGTGCCGTCCAGGTGGACGGTCTGCGGGCCGTCGGCCGGTCCGTCGATCCGCCGGACGGTGGCCCGGTGGACGGTGACCGTGACGTGGGCCGGCAGGTCGGCGACGGCGCGGCGGAACACCCAGTCCAGGTAGGCGCTCTGGGCGCGCCGGGTGGGGAAGTCGGTGGGCGCCAGGGTGCTCAGCTCGGCCCGTACGGCCGGGTCGGCGATCTCCCGGTAGGGCGCGAACTCCCGTTGCCGCAGGGCCCATTCGGCCAGTGAGGGGCCGGGGCGGACCGGGCCCTCGACGGTGGAGCGCTCGTCGGTGAACATGGTGACGTCCTCGGCCATCGAGTTCATCCGCAGCAGCGGGGACTGGTCGTGGCGCCAGATCCGGCCCGCGCCGGGCGGGTACGGGTCGACCAGGTGGATCTCCAACGGCCGGTCGGCGGGCAGGAGTTCGGCCGCGTTGGCGGCGATCCGCTCCAGCAGTCCGGTGCCGCGCGGCCCGGCGCCGACGATCACGAGCGTCGTCGTCATGCCCGGACCACCCGGGCGAGGGCGGCGCGGGCGCGCTGCAGCGGGGTGGGCGGCAGGCCGTCCCGGCTGGCGCCCCTGGCGAAGTGGCGTTCGACGTAGTACTGGCCGATCGACAGCACGGTGGTGACCACCAGGTACCAGAGGGTGGCGACCATCAGCATCGGGATGACCTGGTAGGACTGCAGGTAGACCAGTTGCACCGAGTAGAGCAGGTCGGAGACGGCCAGCACGCTGACGATGCTGGTGCCCTTGAGCGCCCCGATCAGCATGTTCCCGGCGCTCGGCACGATCGCGCGCATCGCCTGCGGCACCACGATCCGGCGCAGCACCCGCCACCGGCCGAGCCCGAGCGCGGCGGCCGCCTCCAGCTGGCCGCGGTCGACGGACAGGATGCCGCCGCGGATCACCTCGGCGGCGTACGCGCTCTCCAGCAGGGTGAGGCCGATGACGGCGGTCAGGGTGGGGCCGATCAGGTTGACGGTCTTGACCGTGACGAACTCGGGGCCGAAGGGGATGCCGAGGCCGAGCGTCGGGTAGAGCGCGCCGATGTTGAAGAAGAACAGCAGCTGCACCAGCGGCGGGGTGGAGCGGAAGATCCAGATGTAGCCCCAACTGAGCGTGCGCAGCACCGGGTTGGTGGACAGCCGCATGGTGGCGAGGACGGTGCCGAGGACGAAGCCGAGGGCGAGGGTGACGGCGGTCAGCCACAGGGTGAGGGTCAGGCCGTCGAGGACGGACCGGGCGGTGAACCACTCGGCGACCACGTCCCACTGGAAGGCCTTGTTGCGGACCACCGAGCCGACCGCCATCGCGGCCAGCAGCAGGGCGACGGCCGCGGCGATCCACTGCCCGGGCCTGCGGCGGGCGACGATCCGGGCCTCGGGGGGTGGTGGCGGGCTCCCGGTGAGGGCGGGTGCGGGTGCGGGGACCGGTGCGGGGGCGGGGGCGGGCAGGACGTCCTGCGGGGTGGCCATGGCGGCGGCTCCTGGGCGGAGTGCGGGCGGGGAGAGGTACGGGTGTGATCACGTACGGGCCCTCGGGCACCGGCCCGCGTCCCTCAACGCGTCCGGCGCAGCGCACTGCACTCCGCGTCGATCGTACGCATGCGCGATCGACGGCTGTCAAGGGTGATCGGGGGCCGGCCGGGGCGCGGTCGGGGCCGCCCGGGGGTGGGGGGAGAAGCGACAGGAGATCGCAACAGTGCGGCAATGATGCACGGTTGACGTACCACTCGGCCGACTGCTCAACTTGAGGCCATGTACGCCGAGCAGCCCCTGGTCACCCGCGACCACATCGACTTCGGTCGGGTGTGGTCCGCGGCGTGTCGCGGCTGACCCGGCAGCGGGCCGCCCGTCCGGCCCTGAATCCCTTCGGGGAGACCTCCCTCGGTGTGCCCCGTCGCGGGCCGGGAACCATGGTCCGTCGCGGTAGTTGACGGATCGTCAGGCGCACGCTGCCGCCTCGCCTCCACCGCCCTCGTTCTGCGCTCCGGCAGTTCCGCTCGCGTCCGTCCTCCTCCTGCGCTCCTCCTCCCGCGCTCCTCCTCCCGCGTCCGCGCCACCGCATGCCCGCTCCACCGCCCCGCGCCCGACGGCCGCGCCCCGCCGCGGCCGCCTCCGGCCTGCCCACCCGCAGCCCGCCGGAGTCAGTCACCCGAAAGGTTCCGCCATGCCCGTCGAATTCCTCGGCATCGCCGCCACCGGCGACGGTTCGGAGACCAACCCGCGCACCACCGCCGCCTTCGACCGCGACTACACCCTGCGGCTGGCCCGGGCGCACGAGGACCACGGCTGGGACCGGGTGCTCTTCGCGTACGGCTCCGGCTCCCCGGAGCCCGCGGCGGCGGCGGCCTTCCTCGCCTCGCGCCTCGACAAGCTGCAGATCCTGCTCGCCCACCGGCCGAACGTGTCCTACCCGACCTTCGCCGCCAAGACCTTCGCGACCCTCGACCAGGTCAGCGAGGGCCGGCTGACCGTCCACTTCATCACCGGCGGCACCGACCACGAGCAGCAGCGCGAGGGCGACTTCCTCACCAAGGACCAGCGCTACGAGCGCACCCGCGAGTACATCGGCATCGTGAAGAAGGCCTGGACCAGCCGGGAGCCCTTCGACCACGAGGGCCCGCACTACCGCTTCCACGACTTCGTCTCCGACGTCTTCCCGGTCCAGCAGCCGCGCCCGGCGGTCTCCTTCGGCGGCTCCTCGGACGCCGCCTACGCGGCCGGCGGGGCCGAGGCCGACATCTACTGCCTGTGGGGCGAGCCGCTGGCCCGCACCGCCGAGCAGATCGAGCGGGTGCGGGAGGCGGCCCGGGCCGCCGGGCGGAGCGACCTGCCGCGGATCCAGGTGGCGTTCCGGCCGATCATCGCGCCCACCGAGGAACTGGCCTGGGAGAAGGCGCACCGCACGGTGGCCGCCATCCGGGCCCGCCGGGAGAGCGGGGAGCCGGTGACCAGGCGCCGCCCGGTCGGCGGGGCCCCGGAGAACACCGGGTCGCAGCGGCTGATCGAGATCGCCGAGGCCGGCGAGCGCTACGACCGCGCGCTGTGGACCCCGACCGCCGCGGCCACCGGCGGGGCCGGCAACTCCAACGCGCTGGTCGGCACCCCGGAGACGGTCGCCCAGGCGCTGCTGGACTACTACGACCTCGGCGTGGACATCCTCTCCGCGCGCGGCTACGACCTGCTGGACGACGCGATCGACTTCGGCCGGTACGTGATCCCGATCGTCCGCGAGGAGGTCGCCAAGCGCGACGCGGCCAGGGCGGAGGCCGAGGCCGAGGCGGCGGCCCGCGCCGAGCGGGACCGGCACCAGCTGATCGCGGTGCAGGCGTGAGCCCGGCTCCGGGGTGGGAGTTCCGCCGGGTCACCCTGGCGGACCCGCTGGTGGCACCGCTGCTGCGCGAGCTCACCCACGAGTACGTCACCCGCTACGGCCCCGAGGCCCACCAGGAGATGACCCGCTACCCGGACGACGCCTTCGCCGAGCCGCACGGAGTGCTGCTGCTCCTGCTGGAGGACGGCGAGCCGGTGGCCGGCGGCGCGTACAAGCGCTACGACGAGCGGACCGCCGAGGTGAAGCGGATGTGGACCCACTCCGCGCACCGCCGCCGGGGCCTGGCCCGCCGGGTGCTCGCCGAACTGGAGCGGACCGCCGCGGCCGCCGGCTACCGCCGGATCCACCTCACCACCGGCCCGCGCCAGCCCGAGGCCAAGGGCCTCTACCTGGCGGCCGGCTACACCCCGCTGTTCGACGTCACGGCCGATCCCCTGACCATCGGCCCGCTCCCCTTCGAGAAGCCCCTGCCCGTGCTGGTCCCGTCCCACTGAAAGGCCCCCCGTGAGAACCACCACCGTCCGCCGCCGCTTCCTCGCGACCACCGCGCTGCTGCCGGTCCTGGCCCTGGCCGCGTGCGGCTCGGACCCGAAGATCGCGGGCGCGGCCGGGGCGGGCGGACCGGCCGCCACCGCCACCGAGGACGTCGTCTCCGGCGTGGGCAGGTCGGAGGCCGCCGCCGCGCTGCTGCCCGAGGAGGTGCGCAGGTCCGGGGTGGTGAAGTTCGGTTCGTCCTTCGGCACCCCGCCGAGCGCCTACTACGCCGACCAGACCACCAAGAAGCCGGTCGGGGTCGACGTGGACTTCACCGACGCCGTCGCCAAGGTCCTCGGCCTGACCGTGCAGCGCCAGGACGCCGCCTTCGAGACCATCCTGCCCGCCCTGGACAGCGGCAAGTTCGACGTCGGCACCGGCAACTTCGGGGTCACCACCGCCCGCTTGAAGACCATCGACTTCGTCACCTACATCGACGACGGCCAGGGCTTCGCGGTGCAGAAGGACAACACGTCGGTCCAGCCGGTCACCGACCTGGCCCAGCTCTGCGGGCTGACCATCGGCACCGGCGCCGGCACCACCTTCGAGACCACGCTCAACAACAAGAAGAACGTCTGCACCGACGCCGGGAAGAAGCCGTACGAGGTGAAGGCGTTCAGCGAGGGCGGCGCCCTGCTGACCGGCCTCCAGCAGGGCCGGGTGGACGTCGAGATGTCCACCATCAACGGACTGCGCCACCAGGCCGCGCAGGAGGCCGCCGGGGTGCGCTTCCTCAACGAGTTCCACCGCCTGGACGTCGGCTTCGCCTTCAAGAAGGGCTCCCCGCTCACCCCGGCCTTCCAGGCGGCGGTCAACCAGCTGATCAAGGACGGGACGTACGAGCGGATCCTCCGCAAGTGGGGGCTCGCCGACTCGGCGATCAAGGAGTCGCAGATCAGCCCGCCCGAACACCCGTGACCGCAGGCCCTGTCGAAGGAGTCCTCCGATGACCACCAGTACCCCGGCACCGCCGTCCCCGCCGAGACCCGCGGCCGCCCCCGGCCCCGACCCCGCGACCGGTCCGGGCCCCGCGACCGGCCTCGACGCCGCCGAGCTGGCCGGCCTGCGGACCGTGCCCGCCCGGCACCCGTGGCGCTGGGCGGCCGGGGCGGCCGCCCTCGTCGTCCTGCTCCAGTTCCTGCACGGCCTGGCCACCAACCCCGGCTGGGACTGGGCCACCTTCCGCCTCTACTTCACCGCCGACACCATCCTCCAGGCGATCGGCCGCACCCTCGAACTCACCGCCTACGGCACCGTGCTGGGCTTCGTGCTCGGCGCCGTGGTGGCCGGGATGCGGCTGTCCCGCAGCGCGGTGCTGCGGACCATCGCCTGGGCGTACGTCTGGGTGTTCCGCTCGATCCCGCTGATCGTCCAGCTGGTGTTCTGGTTCAACCTCTCCTACCTCTACAAGCGGTTCGGCTTCGGCATCCCGTTCGGCCCGACCTTCGGCGAGTTCGAGACGGTCGGGGTGCTCGGCGCGCTCGGCGCCGCGGTGCTCGGCCTCGGGCTGCACCAGGCCGCGTTCGCCGCCGAGATCATCCGCGGCGGCATCATCGCGGTGGAGGCCGGCCAGCGCGAGGCCGCCGCCGCGCTCGGCATCCCGCGCTGGCGGCAGGCCTGGCGGATCGTGCTGCCGCAGGCCATGCGGGGCATCCTGCCGGCCGCCGCCAACGAGGTGATCTCGCTGCTCAAGGGCACCTCGGTGGTCTACGTGATGGCCATCGGCGAGCTGTTCTACCAGGCCCAGGTGATCTACGGCCGGACCGGCCGGGTGGTGCCGCTGCTGATGGTGGCCACCGTCTGGTACGTGGTGCTGACCACGGTGCTGTCGGTCGGCCAGTACTACGTCGAGCGCTACTTCGCCCGCGGCTCCCGGCGCACCCCGCCGCCCGGCCCGCTGCACCGCCTGCGGGCCTTCCTCCGTACCCTGCCCACCCGTACCGACGCCCGCACCCCCGGAGGGACCCCGTGACCACGCCGACCGAGGCCGACCCGACCCCTGCGGCCGACCGCGCCGACCCGGCCGGGGCCGCCCCGATGGTCCAGGTCCGCGGCCTGCACAAGAGCTTCGGCCGGCTGGAGGTGCTGCGCGGGGTCGACCTGGACGTCCCGGCCGGCTCGGTCACCGTGGTGCTCGGCCCGTCCGGCTCCGGCAAGTCCACCCTGCTGCGGGCGATCAACCACCTGGAGAAGCTGGACCGCGGCCACGTCGCCATCGACGGCGAGCTGATCGGCTACCGGCGCTCCGGCGACCGGCTGTACGAGCTCAAGGAGCGCGAGGTGCTGCGCCAGCGCACCGGCATCGGCTTCGTGTTCCAGAACTTCAACCTGTTCCCGCACCTGACCGTGCTGGAGAACCTGGTCGAGGCGCCGATCGCCGCCCTGGGCCGCCCGCGGGCCGAGGCCCGGGCGGCGGCGCTGGCGCTGCTGGAGCGGGTCGGCCTGGCGGACAAGGCCGCCGCCTACCCCCGGCAGCTGTCCGGCGGCCAGCAGCAGCGGGTGGCGATCGCCCGGGCGCTGGCCCTGGAGCCCAAGGTGCTGCTGTTCGACGAGCCGACCTCGGCGCTCGACCCCGAACTGGTCGGCGAGGTGCTGGACGTCATCAAGGACCTCGCCCGCAGCGGCACCACGATGATCGTGGTCACCCACGAGATCGGCTTCGCCCGCGAGGTCGCCGACACCGTGGTCTTCATGGACGGCGGTGTGGTGGTCGAGCAGGGCCCGCCCGCCGAGGTCCTGGACCGTCCGCGGCAGGAGCGCACCCGGGCCTTCCTGGCCAAGGTGCTGTAGCACCCCCGCTGCCCACCCCGCCGTCCGCTACCGCCCCCTCTCCCCGAACCCCCTTCACCCGAGCAGGAGTTCCGCCATGTCCCTACCCCGTCGCGCCCTCGTGACCGCCGCCGGCTCGCTCGCCGCCGCCCTCGTCCTGGCCGGCTGCGGCAGCGGCGCGAACGGCGCCTCGGCGGAACTCGCCCCGGCCAAGGGCAGCACGGCGCCGAACGGCACCGTGGTGAACCTGTCGCCGCAGCAGAACCGGGTCTCGACGGCCAAGGTCGACGCGATCGCGGCGCTGGTCCCGGAGGAGATCCGGAAGAGAGGCACCTTGAAGGTCGTCGACTCGATCGGCACCACCCCGCCGCTGGACTTCTACGCCAACGACGACAAGACGATCATCGGCATCGAACCGGACATCGCCTCGCTCATCGGCGACGTGCTCGGCCTCAAGGTCGAGTTCAACCCGGTCTCCTGGGAGAACATCTTCGTCGGCCTGGACAGCGGCAAGTACGACGCCGGCCTGTCCAACATCACCGTCACCGAGGAGCGCAAGGAGAAGTACGACTTCGCCACCTACCGGCTGGACGTCCTCGGCTTCGAGACCAAGAAGGGCAGCGGGATCAAGGTCACCGGTGCCAAGGACCTGGCCGGCCGGTCCGTCGGCGTCGCCACCGGCACCAACCAGGAGAAACTGCTGATCTCCTGGAGCGAGGAGGACGTCCGCAACGGCCTCAAGCCGATCGACATCAAGTACTTCTCCGGCACCGAGTACTACCTGGCGCTCTCCTCCGGCCGGATCGACGTCTACACCGGCCCCAACCCCAGCCTGGCCTTCCACGCCGTGCAGACCGGCGAGACCGAGGTGGTCGGCACCTACTCGGGCGGCGGCGCGGACGTCCTCGGCAAGATCGCGGCCACCACCCACAAGGACAACGGCCTGGTCAAGGCGCTCAACAGCGCGATCAACGAGCTGATCAGGAACGGGACGTACGGGCAGGTGCTCAAGCGCTGGGGCCTGGAGAACGAGGCCGTCCAGACCTCCGAGATCAACCCGGTGGGCCTGCCCAAGCCCAAGGCGTGACAGCGGGGCGGCCCAAGGCCTGACACCACGCCGGACCGAGCTGTGACACCGGGGCCTCCGTCGTTCACCCGTTCGTCCCCGCCCGCCGCTATGGTGACCCCTCCGGCGGCGAACGCCGTTCGGGCGGGGGCACGTTGGGGGAGGGCATGCGCAAGGGTGAGGTGCTCGGCGGTCGCTTCCGACTGGAGGAGTGGCTGGGCAAGGGCGGCTTCGGCGTGGTCTGGCGGGCGACCGACACCGTGCTGGACCGGCCGGTCGCGGTCAAGCTGCTGCTGGCCGAGCACGCGGCCGACCAGGAGGCCGTCGGCCGGTTCGTCCGCGAGGCCAAGCTGGCCGGGAACCTGTCCCATCCGCACATCGTCACGGTGCACGACTACGGCCGGGTCGCCGGTGTCGAGGGGGAGGTCCACTACCTGGTGATGGAGCTGGTCCGCGGCCGCCCGCTGTCCGCGGTGCTCAGGGACGGACAGCCGGAGCACGGACTGGCGCTGGCCTGGATGACCCAGGTCTGCGAGGCGCTCGACGTCGCGCACCGCAGCGGGGTGATCCACCGGGACATCAAGCCGGAGAACGTCATGATCCTGGACGGCGGGGGCCGGGCCAAGGTGCTGGACTTCGGCATCGCCCGGCTGCTCACCCAGTCGGTCGGGCTCACCTCCACCGGCAGCGTGGTCGGCACCGTCCCGTACCTGGCGCCCGAGTGCTGGTCCGGCGGGACCGTGGACGGCCGGGCCGACCTCTACGCCTTCGGCGTGATGCTGTACGAGGTCAGCACCGGCCGGCGGCCGTTCCGCGCCGACTCGCCGTACGAGTACATGCGCAAGCACATGGACGAGACCCCGCCCCGGGTACGCGGCACGGACCCGGCGCTGGCCGAGCTGGTCGCCCGGCTGCTCGCCAAGCGGCCCGCGGACCGGCCCGCCGACGCCGCCGAGGTGCTGGAGCGGCTGCGGGCCGTCCGCCCCGGGGTGCGGGGGCCGGGGCCGAGCCCGGAGCAGCTGCGCCGGCGGGCCGACCAGGCCTGGCAGCACGGCGCCGAGGGCCGGCCCGGGGACGCGGTGGACATGCTGCTCCAGCTCGTCCCCGACTTCGCCCGGACCTGCGGCCCGGCCGACCCGCGCACCCTGCGCACCTGCCACGACCTGGCCCTCTGGCTGGCCCGGGCCGGCCGCCGGGCCGCCGCCGTCGCCCTGCTGGAGGCGCTGGCCGAGCAGCCCGGCACCGCCCCGGAGGCCCGGGCCGACCTGCGGCGCGACCTCGCGCACTGGCGGGGGGAGGCCGAGCGGCTCGGCCCGGGCCAGGGGCCGTCGCTAGACCTGCGGGTGCTGCTCGGCGGCGGCGCGCAGCGCGGCTGAGGCACCGGCGGCGATCGGGTCGCCGTGCCCGAAGACGGCGGTCTCCACCGGCAGTGCGGCGAGCCGGTGGAAGGAGGCGAGGGCCAGTGCCGGGTCGGTGTGGAACACCCCCGGCCCGGTCCGCCCCCGGACGTTGGACACCAGGTCCCCGGTGAACAGCACCCCGGGCCCGGGCAGGTGCAGGGCGATGCTGCCGTCGGTGTGCCCGGGCACGTGCACGACCACGGCGCCGCCGCCGATGTCCAGCACGTCCCCGTCCTCGACCTCGCGGTGCACCGGACAGGGCTCGGCCGGCGGGATCGGCGGCAGCCCGTCCCACAGCTGCTGCTCGAAGGGGCTGAGCACGGGCGGCACCGCGGGCTGCTCGCGCCGTACCACCGGCGCCTCCAGCCGGTGCGCCACCACCTCGGCGGACCAGCGGCGGGCCAGTTCGGCGGCGGAGCCGGTGTGGTCCTCGTGGTGGTGGGTGAGCACGATCCGGCGTACGGCCGTCGGCTCCGGTCCGATGGTGCGGATCGCCTTCTCGATGCCGTCCGCCGACCCGGCGATGCCGGTGTCGATCAGGGTCGGTCCGTGGTCGTCCTGCCAGAGGTAGGCGGTGCCGAACTCCAGGGTGATCATGTGCAACTCGTCGCGTACCCGGGTGATCTCCATGCCCGGATCCTGCGCCCTGCGGCGCCTCGGCACACGGACGTTCGCCCTGGGCGTGCTTCCCGGTCCGGCGGATCCGCCGGACCGGGAGGGCTGTCAACCGTACGGGCCACCTATTCGGGCCCCCGTGCCTTCGTGCGATTTGATGGGAATCCGCCCATCGGGACGGTCTGGTCCACCGGCCCGGGCCGTTGATATACCTCGTTGCCAGACTCGGGAGCGGTGTCCGCGCCGCCCCGGTGAGCTGCGACGAAAGGCTGGTGACGGATCGATGAAGCTCCTCCGCGTCGGACCCCCGGGCGCCGAGCGCCCGGTCGTGCTGGGCCAGGACGGCACCGCGTACGACCTCTCCGGGCGGGCCCGCGACCTCGACGGGGCCTTCCTGGCCGGGCTGGACACCGCCGAGCTGGCCCGGGAGGTGGCCGCCGGCGCGTTGCCGGTGGTGGACCTGGCCGGCCTGCGGGTGGGTGCGCCGGTGGCCCGGCCGGGCAAGGTGGTCGGCATCGGGCTCAACTACCGCGACCACGCGGCCGAGGCCGGGGCCGCGATCCCGGACGAGCCGGTGATCTTCCTCAAGCCGAGCTCCACCGTGGTCGGCCCCTACGACGAGGTGTTGGTGCCGCGCGGCGGTGAGAAGACCGACTACGAGGCCGAGCTGGCGATCGTGATCGGCCGCACCGCCCGCTACCTGGACTCGCACGCCGAGGCCGCCGCCGTGATCGCCGGCTACACGATCGCCAACGACGTCACCGAGCGGGCGTTCCAGTTCGAGCGCGGCGGCCAGTGGGACAAGGGCAAGTCGGCGGAGACCTTCACCCCGCTCGGGCCCTGGCTGGTCACCGCCGACGAGGTGGCCGACCCGCAGGCCCTGACGCTGCGGCTCTGGGTCAACGGCGAGCGGCGGCAGCACGGCAGCACCGCGGAGATGGTCTTCCCGGTGCTGGAACTCGTCCGCTACGCGAGCCAGTTCATGGTGCTGGAGCCCGGCGACGTGATGGTCACCGGCACCCCGGCCGGGGTCACCCTGGGCCACCCGGGCACGCCGTTCCTGGCCCCGGGCGACGTCGTCGAGATCGAGATCGACGGCCTCGGCCGGCAGCGCCAGGTGCTCGGCAAGGCGTAGGGCGTGCGCCGCCCGACCCTTGGCACGGGGGTCGGGAGGCCCTCAGGCCCCGTCCGGGGGAGTTCCGCCCAGCACCGCCCGCAGCCGCTCGGCCCGTTCCGCCCGCGGCCCCTCCAGCGCGAGCAGCCCCGCCAGCACCTCCGCCGTCTGCGGATCGTGCAGCGCCGTCGCCGCCGCCATTGCCGTGAACTGGTCCACCAGCCAGTCCCGCAGTCCCTCCACCGGTAGCGCGCGCCCCTCGTCCAGCCAGCTCAGCGACGCGCCCTCGACGACCGCGATCCAGGAGCGCACCAGCAGGGTCAGCCGCGGCCCGGCCTCCCGTACGCCCAGGTGCCGCAGGGTCCGCCGGAGCGCCGCCCGCCGGACGTCGTCCACGATGGCCGTGGTCCGGGCCGTCTCCACCACCGAACCGCCGCGCAGCAGCGCCGAGTAGCCCGCGTCGTGCTCGGCCACGAAGGCGAAGTAGCCGTCCAGCGCGGCGGCCAGCTGCTCGGACGGCCGCCCGGTCGACGGGACGGCGAACCGGCCGGTCAGCTCGTCCGCCGCGGTGCGCAGCGCGGCCTCGTACAACTGCTGCTTGCCGCCCGCGAAGTAGCGGTAGACCAGCGGCCGGGAGGCGCCGGCGGCCTCGGCGACGTCGTCCAGGCTGACCTCCTCGGGCGGTCGGACGGCGAACAGCTCCAGGGCGACCGCGATCAGCTGCTCGCGCCGCTGTTCGACCGGCAGCCGCCGGTAGCCGGAGCGGCGCGGGCGCGGTCCGGGGGCGGCCGGGTCGGTTGCCGAGGTGGGGCGGGCTTCCATGGCCGTCAGCGTAATGGGCGTCGTGCCGATCGGGACCTGTCACGTACCGGATCTCTCCGAACGGGTGTTTGGCCCGCTCACCCTGTGTCAGAGCCCTGACCCCAGCCGGTCAACGGTCGATGACGGGGGCTTGCATTCGGCCCGGGCACCGCGATGATGTCCGAATGGTTGAAGAACTGATCACCACCGGCGGCGACACTCCCCGCCGCATCGCCGACGGTTACGTCCAGGCGCTGGCCGACCTCGACCCGCTGACCGCCGTCTACCTCGGCCTCAACCCCGAGGACGACCGGCTGCCCGACCTCTCCCCGGACGGCGCCGAGCGGATCGCCGACCTCGCCCGCCGCACCCTGGCCCGGCTGGACGAGGCCGAGCGGGCCGGCGCCGCCGACGACGAGGCCGAGCGCCGCTGCGCCCGCCTGCTGCGCGAGCGGCTGACCGCCGAACTCGCCGTGCACGACGCCGGGGAGGACTACCGCGCGGTGCGCAACCTCGGCTCCCCGGTGCACAACACCCGGGAGGCCTTCACCCTGATGGCCACCGACACCGAGGCCGAGTGGCAGCTGATCGGCCGCCGCCTGGCCCGCGTCCCGCTGGCGCTGGAGCAGTACCGGCGGACGCTGACCGAGGGCATCGAGCGCGGGCTGCTGTCCGGCCCGCGCCAGGTCGGGACGGTGGTCGGCCAGTTCGGCGAGTGGCTGGCCGGGGACGTCCCGGGCGGCTGGTTCGGCGAGTTCGTCCAGGACGCCCCGGAGAGTGTGCGGGCCGAGCTGTCCGTGCACGCGGTGGCCGCCGCCGAGGCGCTGGCCGCGCTGCGCGACTGGCTGCGCGACGTGTACGGCCCGGCCGCCGCCGGCACCCCGGACACCGCCGGACGGGAGCGCTACGCCCGCTGGGTGCGCTACTGGACGGGCGCGGACCTGGACCTGGACGAGGCGTACGCGTGGGCCTGGAGCGAGTTCCACGACCTGCTCGCCCAGATGGAGGCCGAGGCCGAGAAGGTCCGCCCGGGCGTCGGCCCGATGGCCGCGATGAAGTGGCTGGAGACGGACGGCCCGGCGATCGAGGGCGCCGAGGCCGCCCGGGAGTACCTCCAGGGCCTGATGGACCAGGCCATCCGGGACCTCCAGGGCACCCACTTCGACCTGGCCGAGCCGGTCACCCGGGTCGAGTCGCGGATCGCCCCGCCCGGCAGCGCCGCCGCGCCGTACTACACCCAGCCCGCCCTGGACTTCAGCCGTCCCGGCCGGACCTGGCTGCCGGTCCTCGGCGAGGAGCGCTTCCCGGTCTGGGACCTGGTGTCGACCTGGTACCACGAGGGCGTCCCCGGCCACCACCTCCAGCTCGCGCAGTGGGTGTACGTCGCCGACCGGCTCTCCAGCTACCAGGTGAGCCTCGGCGGGGTGAGCGCCAACCTGGAGGGCTGGGCGCTGTACGCCGAGCGCCTGATGGACGAGCTCGGCTACCTCACCGACCCGGGCCACCGGCTGGGCTTCCTCAACGCCCAGATGATGCGGGCGCTGCGGGTCATCGTCGACATCGGCATGCACGTCGGCCTGGACTTCCCGGCGGACTCCCCGTACCGGCCGGGCGAGCCGGTGAGCCCGGAGCACGGGCGGGAGTTCTTCGGCCGGTACTGCGGCCTGTCCGCCGACTTCCTGGACAGCGAGCTGGTCCGCTACCTGGGCATGCCCGGCCAGGCGATCGGCTACAAGCTGGGCGAGCGGGCCTGGCTCCGGGGCCGGGCGGCGGCGCGGGCGGCGCACGAGGCGCGCGGCGAGGAGTTCGACCTCAAGGCCTGGCACATGGCGGCGCTCTCGCAGGGCTCGCTGGGGCTGGACGACCTGGTCGCGGAGCTCTCGGCGCTCTGAGCGGGGCCGTCGGCGCCCTGGGCGGAGCCGTCGGCGCGCCGGGGCGCGTGGTGGGGACCAGGACCCCGGGACTCGGTCGCGAGTCCCGGGGTCCTGGTCCTTTTGTCCGACAAAGGTCGATTTGGTGAGGTTTTTCCTTGCCATTCGCCGAGGTCGGCGTTTGGCTGGAAGGCGACTGCGTGACCTCTCCGTACCCCCTCCGGAAGGCTCGACCAGTGTCTGCTCAACCCGCCGCCATCGGTCATGGGACCGCCGACAGTCGCCGCTGGTGGGCGCTGACGGTCATCGCCATCGCCCAGCTCATGATCGTCCTCGACATCACCATCGTGAACATCGCGCTGCCGTCGGCCCAACGGGACCTGGGCATCACCGACGCGAACCGGCAATGGGTGATCACCGCCTACACCCTCGCCTTCGGCGGCCTGCTGCTGCTCGGCGGCCGGCTGGGCGACCTCTTCGGCCGCAAGCGCGTGTTCATCGTCGGCCTGCTGGGCTTCGCCCTCGCCTCCGCCCTCGGCGGCGCGGCGGTCGACCCGGCCATGCTGTTCGGCGCCCGCGCCCTCCAGGGCGCGTTCGGCGCCCTGCTCGCCCCGTCCGCGCTGGGCCTGCTCTCCACCACCTTCTCCGATCCGAAGGAACGCAGTACGGCCTTCGGCATCTTCGGCGCGATCGCCGGTGGCGGCGCCGCGATCGGCTTCATCGCCGGCGGGCTGCTCACCGAGTACCTGGACTGGCGCTGGTGCCTGTTCGTGAACACCCCGATCGCCGTGGTGACCGCCTTCGCGGCCTTCCGGGTGCTCCACCGCGACCACGTCGAGAAGGGCCGCCGGATCAAGCTGGACCTGCCCGGGGCGCTGCTCGGCTGCGGCGGCCTGCTGGCCATCGTGTTCGGCACCTCCGAGGCCGTCACCCGGGGCTGGAGCGACGGTCTGGTGATCGGCTCGCTGCTGCTGGGCGTGGCGCTGCTCGGGGTGTTCGTCCTGGTCGAGAAGCGCTCCGCGCACCCGCTGCTGCCGATCCACATCGTGGCCGAGCGCAACCGCGGCGGCGGCGCCCTCTCGGTGGGCCTGGCCATGGTCGGCATGTTCGGCCTGTTCCTGTTCCTGACCTACTACATGCAGGCCATCAAGCACTTCTCGCCGGTGGTCTCGGGCGTCTCCTTCCTGCCCATGACGGCGGCCATCATCCTGAGCTCGACCGGCGTCGCGGCCCGGCTGATGACCCGGGTGCCGTCCCGGAACCTGATCACCCCCGGGCTGCTGCTGGCCGCGGGCGGCATGGCCTGGCTGACCCAGATGAAGGTGGACAGCCCGTGGGCCGCCATGGTGCTGCCCTCGGTGCTGCTGATCGGCTTCGGCATGGGCCTGGTGTTCATGCCGGCGATGAGCCTGGCCACCCTCGGGGTCGCCCCGCACGAGGCCGGTGCGGCCTCGGCCACCATCAACTCGGCCCAGCAGGTGGGCGGTTCGCTCGGCACGGCGCTGCTGAACACGATCGCCGCCAGCGCCACCGCGACGTACCTGGCCACCCGGATCACGAGCGATCCGCTGGTGCGGGCCCAGGGTGCGGTGCACGGCTACGTGGTCGCGACCTGGGTCGCGATGGGCGTGCTGCTGCTGGCCGCCCTGGTCGCCTTCCTGATGATCGACCACCGGCCGGCGCCCGCCGAGGCGACCGCCGTCCCGGGCGGCGTGGAGGCGGCGGCCGCCGCACCGGCTGCCGTGGACGGCCGGCCGAGCCCGCGGGCCGCGGCGATGGCCGACGTGAAGGCCAACGTGAAGCCGGCGACGGAGGTCCGCGCGGAGGCGGGGTCCGACCGGCCACCGGCCGACTGACCGCGGCGGCGCACCGCAACCCCCGCGCCCCCTCGCTCCCCGGCCACCGCCGGGGGAGCGAGGGGGCGCCGCCGTGCCGCGAGGTCCACCGCCCTTCGACGTCCACGGTCTTCGACGTCCACCGCCTTCATCGCAGGGCCCGTTCCGGTTACGCTCCTGCTCCGGTGGGCGCTTTTCTCATCGAGCTCCAAGCCGACGGTAACGAGGCTTCCAGGCTGGGGCGCCATAGTCATTGACCGAACGAGGCGCCACCGACCAGGGCAGGGGAGTCAGGAATGGGCCAGCACAGCCGCGAGAGGTCGCGCCGTCACCGTCTGCTCGCCCCCTCGCTGTTCACCGCGCTGGCGGCCCTCGTGGTGGCTGCCGTGCTGGCCGGGACGCACGGGTTCAGCCTGTCCGACGCGACGGCCGCCGGGAAGGTGGCCCGCAGCACCCGGGCCGTCGTCCCGGAGCCGGCCACCGCCACCGCGGCGCCGGCCTCGCCCGGCCCGGCCGCGGACACCACCCCGAGCGCGACCCCGACCCCGACGGACACCCCGACGCCCACCGGGACGCCGACCGCCACGGACACCCCGACGGCCCCCGCCCCGACCACGTCCGCCGCACCCGACGTGCGCAGCGCCGCGCTCGGCAGGACCGCCGCCGCCCCCGCCGACGACCGGGAGTCCTCCACCGTCGGCGCGCTGTTCAGCGGCCCGGTCGGGCCCGGCAACCACTTCTGCACCGCCAGCGTGCTGCACAGCGCCACCGGCAACCTGCTGCTGACCGCCGCGCACTGCGTCAGCAGTCCCGGCGGGGTGACCTTCGCCCCCGGCTACCGGGACGGCTCCGCGCCGTACGGCACCTGGCAGGTGACGGCGGTCCACACGGCGAGCGGCTGGTCCCAGAACGGCGACGTGGACGAGGACTTCGCGATCCTGGAGACCGCCCCCAGCAACGGCCGCAACGTCGAGGACGTGGTCGGCGGCAACAAGCTCGGCACCGACGAGTCCTTCGGCGCGACCGTCCGCCTCTACGGCTACCCGGCCGGCGCCGAGACGCCCAGCCTCTGCACCAACACCACCGCCCAGCAGAGCGCCTACCAGCGGGTGATCGACTGCCCGGCGTACCCGTCCGGCACCAGCGGCGGCCCCTGGATCAACACCGCGACCGGGGACGTGGTCGGCGCAATCGGCGGCTACCAGCAGGGCGGCGACAGCGACGACACCTCGTACAGCGCCTACTTCGACCACACCATCGCGACCCTGTACACCCAGGTCGAGGGCAGCGCCCCCTGACCCGACGGGTCCGGGCCCCTCCCCCCGGGGCCCGGGCCCGTCGGCACCCCGTCCCGGGCGTCCGCGCCCGGACATGACGAAGGCCCAGATCCGTGGATCAACTCCACTGATCTGGGCCTCGATTGCACTTCCTGCGAAGTGCCCCCGGTAGGATTCGAACCTACGCACCCGCCTCCGGAGGGCGGTGCTCTATCCCCTGAGCTACGGGGGCCGGTTGGCCTGTCGGTCACTCGCGCGTTCCGACGGGATGAACACTACCAGGCTTCCAGCAGGGTCCGTGCACGGGTTTCCGGAAAGATCGTCGGGGCGCCGGGCGGCCGCCCGGCGGGCGGAAGTGTCCAAAGGCCGGACGGGGCGGCGGGGCCGCCGATACCCTCGGTGAGGTGTCGGTCGTGTCCGGGCGGGTCCTCGTGGTGGACGACAGCGAGGTGATCCGCCAGCTGATCAGGGTCAACCTGGAGCTCGAGGGCTTCGAGGTGGTGACCGCCGCCGACGGCGCCGAGTGCCTGGAGGTCGTCCGCCGGGTGAAGCCCGACGTGGTGACGCTGGACGTGGTGATGCCGCGGCTGGACGGCCTGCGGACGGCGGCCCGGCTGCGCGCGACCCCGGACACCAGCGGGCTGCCGATCGCGATCGTGAGCGCCTGCACCCCGGCGGACCTCGATCTGGGGGAGGCGGTCGGGGTGGACGGCTACCTCGGCAAGCCCTTCGACCCCGCCGACCTGGTGGCCCTGGTCCGGCGCCTGATGCCGGCCGTGGAACGGCCCGCCGGGTTTCGCCCTGAGCGAACAGGGCGTGCGGATCGCGGCTGACACCCCAGGGGGCGCCGTCCCGCGGCGTCTCAACCGGCAAACCGGGTGGCGGGCGGGTACCCCGTCTCGCCTACGCTTGGCGTCGTGACCCCCGCAGACCTTTCCCAGGCAATCCAGGCCGCAGTGAGCTCCGCCGTCGAGGCGGGCGAGCTGGCCGTCGCCGTGCCCGAGCACGTGACGGTCGAGCGGCCCAAGAACCGGGACCACGGCGACTACGCGACGAACGTGGCCCTCCAGCTCGCCAAGGCGGCCGGCAAGCCGCCGCGAGCCGTTGCCGAGGCCCTGGCCGAGCGCCTGCGAGGGATCACCGGCGTCGCCAAGGTCGACATCGCCGGTCCGGGCTTCCTGAACATCACCCTGGACACCGCCACCGCCGGTGCGCTCGCCCGCACCGTCGTCGAGGCGGGCGAGGCCTACGGCCGCAACGAGGCCCTCAAGGGCCTCAAGATCAACCTGGAGTTCGTCTCCGCCAACCCGACCGGCCCGATCCACATCGGCGGCGTCCGCTGGGCGGCCGTCGGCGACTCGCTGGCGCGCGTGCTGCGGGCCTCCGGCGCCGACGTCACCACCGAGTACTACCTCAACGACGCCGGCGTGCAGATCAGCAAGTTCGCCGCCTCGCTCCAGGCCGCCGCGAACGGCCGCGAGGTGCCCGAGGGCGGCTACGTCGGCGAGTACATCGTCGACATCGCCAAGGCGCTCACCGACGCGGTCCCGGGCGTGCTCGACCTGCCCGAGGCCGAGCAGCTGGAGGTCTTCCGCACCGAGGGCCTCAAGCTCATGGTCGCCGAGATCAAGCGCTCGATGGACGAGTTCGGCACCCACTTCGACGTGTGGTTCTCGGAGAAGACGCTGCACGACTCGGGCGCCGTCGAGAAGGCCATCGAGCGGCTGCGCGAGCAGGGCCACGTCTTCGACCAGGACGGCGCGGTCTTCCTGCGCACCACCGACTTCGGTGACGACAAGGACCGCGTCCTGATCAAGGCCGACGGCGACAAGACCTACTTCGCCGCCGACGCCGCGTACTACCTGTCCAAGCGGGACCGCGGCGCCGAGGTCGCGCTCTACATGCTGGGCGCCGACCACCACGGCTACGTCAACCGCCTCAAGGCCATCGCGGCCTGCGCGGGCGACGACATGAACCACAACATCGAGGTGAAGATCGGCCAGTTCGTGAAGATGCTTCGCGACGGCGAAGAGGTCCGCATGTCCAAGCGGGCCGGCAACATCATCACGATCGACGACGTGGTCGACTGGATCGGCGTCGACGCCGCCCGCTACACCCTGGCGCGCTCCTCCACGGACTCGACGATCACGCTCGACATCAACATCCTGACCAGCCAGACCAACGAGAACCCGGTCTACTACGTCCAGTACGCCCACACCCGGATGTGCGGTGTCGCCCGCAAGGCGGCCGAGCTGGGCGTGGACAAGGGCACGGCCGAGCAGTTCAAACCCGAGCTGCTCGCCACCGAGTGGGAGTCCGACGTGCTCGGCCACCTCGCCGAGTTCCCGCGCGTGCTGGCCACGGCCGGCGAGCTGCGCGAGCCGCACCGCGTCGCCGTCTACCTGGAGAAGCTCGCGGGCAAGTACCACCGCCTGTACGAGAACTGCATGTTCCTGCCCAAGGGCGACGAGGAGCTCAACGACACGCACCGGGCCCGCCTCTGGCTGGTCGAGGCGACGCGCACCGTGCTCGCCAACGGCCTCACGCTCCTGGGCGTGACGGCGCCCGAGCGGATGTAAGCACCACCCCCAAGCGCACAGCGGGGGCGGCTGACGGTCAACGAGGACCGTCGCCGCCCCTCGCCATAGGTCTCGAAGGACTTTGGACATGAGTCGCTCCGCACACCCCGCAGGCCCCCGTCACGGTGATGTCCTGCCCGAGGGCCACTACCAGGCCCCGCCGGCCGATCTGAACGCGCTCGACCCCAAGGTCTGGTCGCGCACCGTCGCCCGCGACGCCGAGGGCGTGGCCACCGTCGGCGGGATCGACGTCAAGCGGCTGGCGGCCGAGTTCGGCACCCCGGCCTACGTGCTGGACGAGGAGGACTTCCGCAGCCGGGCCCGCGCCTGGCGGGACGCCTTCGGCGCCGACGCGGACGTCTACTACGCCGGCAAGGCCTTCCTCTCCAAGGCGGTCGTGCGCTGGCTGCACGAGGAGGGCCTCAACCTCGACGTGTGCAGCGCCGGGGAGTTGGCGGTGGCGCTGGCCGCCGGGATGCCGGCGGAGCGGATCGCGCTGCACGGCAACAACAAGTCGGTGGACGAGCTGGAGCACGCCGTGAAGACCGGCGTCGGGCACATCGTGGTCGACTCCTACGAGGAGATCGAGCGGCTGGCCGCGATCGCCGCCCGCCAGGGCGTGCGCCAGCAGGTGCTGATCCGGATCACCGTCGGCGTCGAGGCGCACACCCACGAGTTCATCGCCACGGCACACGAGGACCAGAAGTTCGGCCTGTCCCTCACCGGGGGAGCGGCCGCCGAGGCGGTGCGCCGGGTGCTCGGCCACGACAGCCTGGAGCTGCGCGGC
This sequence comes from Kitasatospora sp. NPDC059160, assembly GCF_042755465.1. Taxonomy (NCBI): domain Bacteria; kingdom Bacillati; phylum Actinomycetota; class Actinomycetes; order Kitasatosporales; family Streptomycetaceae; genus Kitasatospora; species Kitasatospora sp. NPDC059160. The sequence continues at coordinate 36,364 of NZ_JBHZCN010000004.1, forward strand.
ATCCACTCGCACATCGGCTCGCAGATCTTCGACATGGCGGGCTTCGAGGTCGCCGCCCGCCGGGTGGTCGGCCTGCTGGCCGGGATCCGGGACGAGCACGGCGTCGAGCTGCCCGAGATCGACCTGGGCGGCGGCCTGGGCATCGCCTACACCAGCGAGGACGACCCGCGCGAGCCGGCCGAGATCGCCGCCGCGCTGGCCGAGATCGTCCGCCGGGAGTGCGCCGCCGCCGACCTGAACGCCCCCCGGCTGAGCGTGGAGCCGGGCCGGGCGATCGTCGGCCCGACGGCGTTCACGCTGTACGAGGTCGGCACGGTCAAGCCGCTGGAGGGCCTGCGCACCTACGTCAGCGTGGACGGCGGGATGTCCGACAACATCCGCACCGCGCTGTACGACGCCGAGTACTCGGTGGCGCTGGTGTCGCGCACCAGCGACGCCGAGCCGATGCTGGTGCGGGTGGTCGGAAAGCACTGCGAGTCCGGCGACATCGTCGTCCGGGACGCCTTCCTGCCGTCCGACCTGGCCGCGGGCGACCTGATCGCGGTGCCCGCCACCGGCGCCTACTGCCGCTCGATGGCGAGCAACTACAACCACGCCCTCAGGCCTCCGGTGCTCGCCGTCAAGGACGGCGCGGCCCGGGTGATCGTCCGGCGCGAGACGGAGGAGGATCTCCTGCGCCTGGATATCGGATGACGAAATTCTCGTCTCAGATCATGGAACGACCGTAGATCCGTGCGGAAAGTCCCCGAGACTGGTACGGACCGAAGTGACCGGCGGCCCCTGAAAACCGCCGGAAATACCGAAGCACGAAGAATGCAGAGCGGAGTCGGATGATGCGTACGCGCCCGCTGAAGGTGGCGTTGCTGGGTTGTGGTGTGGTGGGCTCCGAGGTGGCGCGCATCATGACGACGACGGCCGACGACCTCGCCGCTCGCATCGGTGCCCCGGTCGAGCTCGCCGGGATCGCGGTCCGCCGGGCCGGCCGGGTGCGCCCCGGGGTGCCCGAGCACCTGATCACCACCGACGCCGAGGCCCTGGTGGGCCGCGGTGACATCGACGTCGTGGTCGAGGTGGTGGGCGGCATCGAGCCGTCCAAATCGCTGATCCTGTCCGCCTTCGCGAAGGGCGCCTCGGTGGTCAGCGCCAACAAGGCGCTGCTCGCCAAGGACGGCACCGAGCTGCACGCGGCGGCCGCCGCGGCCGGCGTGGACCTGTACTACGAGGCCGCGGTGGCGGGCGCGATCCCGCTGCTGCGCCCGCTGCGCGAGTCCCTCGCGGGGGACAAGGTCAACCGGGTGCTGGGCATCGTCAACGGCACCACCAACTTCATCCTCGACAAGATGGACACCACCGGCGCCGGCTACTCGGAGGCGCTGGAGGAGGCCACCGCGCTCGGCTACGCCGAGGCGGACCCGACGGCCGACGTCGAGGGCTTCGACGCCGCCGCCAAGGCCGCCATCCTGGCCGGGATCGCGTTCCACACCGAGGTCACCGCGGCGGACGTCTACCGCGAGGGCATCACCGAGGTGACCGCCGCCGACATCGCCTCCGCCAAGGCGATGGGCTGCGTGGTCAAGCTGCTGGCGATCTGCGAGCGGGCCGCCGACGGCGCGTCCGTCACCGCGCGGGTCCACCCGGCGATGATCCCGCTCTCGCACCCGCTGGCGTCCGTCCGCGAGGCGTACAACGCGGTGTTCGTCGAGGCCGAGGCGGCCGGCCGGCTGATGTTCTACGGCCCGGGCGCGGGCGGCTCGCCGACCGCCTCCGCGGTGCTCGGCGACCTGGTCGCGGTCTGCCGCAACAAGCTGGCCGGGTCCACCGGTCCCGGTGACTCCGTGTACACGCAGCTGCCCGCCAAGCCGATGGACGAGGTGGTCACCCGCTACCACGTCAGCCTGGACGTGGACGACCGGGCGGGCGTGCTCGCCCAGGTCGCGTCCGTCTTCGCCGAGCACGGCGTCTCCATCGACACCGTGCGCCAGCAGGGCCGCGACGGCGACGCCTCGCTCGTCGTGGTCACCCACCGTGCCACCGACGCCGCGCTGTCGGCGACGGTCGACAAGCTCCGCGCGCTGGACAGCGTGCGGGACGTGGCCAGCATCATGCGGGTCGAAGGGGAATAAGGAACCAGCCATGAACGCCGTTGCCGAGAACGTCGTCCGAGGCGCGCACACCCACCAGTGGCGCGGCCTGATCGAGGAGTACCGGGACCGCCTGCCGGTCACCGCGGCCACCCCGGTGGTCACCCTGCTGGAGGGCGGCACGCCCCTGGTACCGGCCCAGGTGCTCTCCGAGCGCACCGGCTGCGAGGTCTACCTCAAGGTCGAGGGCGCCAACCCGACCGGTTCCTTCAAGGACCGCGGGATGACGATGGCCATCTCCAAGGCCAAGGAGGAGGGCGCCCAGGCCGTCATCTGCGCCTCCACCGGCAACACCTCGGCCTCCGCCGCCGCCTACGCGGTGCGGGCCGGGATGGTCTCCGCCGTGCTCGTCCCGCAGGGCAAGATCGCCCTGGGCAAGATGGGCCAGGCGCTGGTGCACGGCGCCAAGATCCTCCAGGTCGACGGGAACTTCGACGACTGCCTGACGCTCGCCCGCGAACTGTCCGAGAAGTACCCGGTGGCGCTGGTCAACTCGGTGAACCCGGTGCGGATCGAGGGCCAGAAGACGGCGGCCTTCGAGATCGTCGACATGCTCGGCGACGCCCCGGACATCCACGTCCTGCCGGTCGGCAACGCGGGCAACATCACCGCCTACTGGAAGGGCTACCGGGAGTACGCCGCCGACGGGATGGCCGCCCGCACCCCGCGGATGTGGGGCTTCCAGGCCGCCGGCTCGGCCCCGATCGTGGACGGCGCGCCCGTCCTCAAGCCGCAGACCATCGCCACCGCGATCCGGATCGGCAACCCGGCCTCCTGGGACTTCGCGCTCGCCGCGCGGGACGAGTCCGGCGGCCTCATCGACAAGGTGACGGATCGTCAGATCCTCGCCGCCTACCGGCTGTTGGCCGCGCAGGAGGGCGTCTTCGTGGAGCCCGCCTCGGCCGCCTCGGTGGCCGGCCTGCTGGCCAAGGCGGAGGCCGGCCTGGTCGACCCGGGCCAGCGGATCGTCTGCACGGTGACCGGCAACGGCCTCAAGGACCCGGACTGGGCGGTGGCCGGCGCGCCGCAGCCGCAGGTCGTCCCGGTCGACCCGGAGGCCGCGGCCCAGCGGCTCGGACTGCTGGACTGACGGCGGGGCCTGACAGTTCGACGGGCCGACCCTTTCGGGGGTCGGCCCGTCACAGTTCTCCGGTGACACTTTTGTGTCAATTCCGCTGCGCATTCCGATCCGATTCCACCCCACTCCCTGACCGCGGGGGGGTGCGCATTCCGGCCAGAACCGGCAACACACCAGATCGAAGGCCCACGGGGTGTACCACTGGGGAACCTCTCTTCGATACTCTGGGACCGGCCGTGTGGCACATGCCCCGGGCCCGTCCTGGTACGGGCCGCGCCGACGACAGCGACCGCCAGGCCCGAGAGGCCGCGGCCCTTTCCCCACCTCGCACCGACGACGCGCTCCGCGCCGCCCGATTTCCCCAGGAGAGTCCACCGCATGGCCGGTCCTGCGTTCCGTGCCGCCGCCGTCCGGGTCCGGGTTCCCGCGACCAGCGCCAACCTCGGCCCGGGCTTCGATGCCTTCGGGCTCGCGCTGGGCCTGTACGACGACGTCGTCGTCCGGGTCTCCGACTCCGGCCTCTCCGTCGACATCGCCGGCGAGGGCGCGCAGACGCTGCCGCGGGACGAGCGCCACCTGCTGGTCCGCTCGATGCGGGCCGCCTTCGACCGGCTCGGCGGCCAGCCGCGCGGCCTCGAAGTGGTCTGTGCCAACCGGATACCGCACGGCCGTGGCCTGGGCTCCTCCTCGGCCGCCATCTGCGCCGGGATCGTGGCCGCCCGCGCCGTCACCATCGGCGGCCCGTCCGCGCTGGACGACGACGCGCTGCTGGCCCTCGCCTCCGAGCTGGAGGGCCACCCGGACAACGTCGCGGCCTGCCTGCGCGGCAACTTCACCATCGCCTGGACCGACGAGGAGTCGGCCAAGGCGGTCGCCCTGGAGCCCTCCGCGCAGGTCGTCCCGGTGGTGTTCGTGCCGGCCGGCGAGGTGCTCACCGAGACCGCCCGCGGCCTGCTGCCCAAGACCGTCCCGCTGGCCGACGCCGCCGTCAACGCGGGCCGCTCCGGCCTGCTGGTGGAGGCCCTGACCAGGCGCCCCGAACTGCTCCTCGCCGCCACCGAGGACCGGCTGCACCAGGACTACCGCTCCTCCGCCATGCCGGACAGCGCCGCGCTGGTCGGCGCGCTGCGCGCGGAGGGCGTCCCCGCGGTCATCTCCGGGGCCGGCCCGACCGTGCTGGCGCTCACCGACGAGGCGGGCGTCGACAAGGTGCTCTCCTTCGCCGGGCACCACGGCCACGGCGGCGACCCGGCGTTCGCCGCGCACCGGCTCGACGTCGACCGCACCGGGGCCACCGTGCTCCCACTGGGCGTCTGAGCTGCCGGTTCGGCCCGGTGCAGAGCCGGGCCGTCCGGACACGATTGGCAAGCTCGAGGTCGGGGAATGTCTGAGGGGGTCGGTAGTGTTAACCTCATTGCTGCACCAGGTGCCCTCCGGGGCTAGGTGCGCCGCGTCCCGATCCCAGCGTTCCACTGCCGTGGAACCGCCGCGAGGTCCGGGGCGACGATTCTCCGGGAGCCCACCGCAGCGCGTACGCAGCCTGCCTGCGCGACAAGCGGTCGCATCCCGAAGCCGTGACGGCACCTGACTCCCACCCGCGGCCTCCCACTAGGGGCCAGGACGGGCGGAGCGCGGGCCACCGTCACGCGACGGGGGCCCGGGATTCGCAGGCAGCGTGGGCGCAACGCCCTCTGGGGAGGTCGACACACGACCGGCCCACGCGCCACCTCAGCACCACCGTGCTTCACGCACCGCACCTCGCAGCTCTCCCTCGACGGGCTCCCGCCATTCGAGGGATCACCGCCTCGGACCGACGCAGTCGAGCGTTGGTCAGGACAGCACAACCGGTCGCCGAGCCAGACAGGCCGACGTCCGCTCCAGGGAAGGACCCTTAGTGAGCGACTCCACCGATCTGATGGGCGCGCGCCCGGACGCCGAAGCGTCGGACGCGACCGCCGCCCCCGCTGCCCCGGCTCGCCGCCGCCGCAGTGCCGCCGCTGGCCTGGACGGCATGGTCCTCGCCGAGCTGCAGAAGCTCGCCGCGGACCTGGGCATCACCGGTACCGGACGCATGCGCAAGAGCCAGCTGATCGAGACCATCAAGGAGAAGAGCGGCGGGGACCCGCTGCTCGCCGCCGGTGGCGCCCCGGCCGCCAAGCGCACCGCCGCCAAGGCGGACGCCGAGGCCCCGGCCGAGAAGCCGGCCCGCCGCACCAAGGCCGCCGCTGCCGCGGCCCCGGCCGCCGAGCCGCAGGCCCAGATCGAGATCCCGGTCCAGGCCGCCGCCGAGACCGCCGCGCCGGCCCGTGCCGAGCGCACCCGCCGCCGCGCCACCTCGGCCGCCGGCGCCCCGACCGCGCCCGTCGCGGCCGCGGAGGCCGTCGCCGAGGCCGCCACCGTCGCCGTGGCCGAGCCCAAGCAGGCCGACCGTCCGGCCGAGACCCGCGCCTTCGAGGGCCGCGAGGAGGGTCGCGAGACCCGTCGCGACCGCCGCGAGCGCCGTGACCGCCGGGACGGCGGCGAGCGCACCGAGCGTACGGAGCGCACCGAGCGCACCGAGCGTCAGGACGCCGGCGAGGCCCAGGCCGGGCAGGACGCCGACGGCCGCGAGTCGCGTCGCGACCGCCGCAACCGCCGCGAGCGCACCGACCGCCAGGGCCAGCAGGGCCAGCAGCAGGCCCAGGGCGACGGCCAGCAGCGCCGCGAGGGCGGCCAGGGCCAGCAGGCCCAGCAGCCGCAGGTCCAGCAGGGCGGCTACGACGACGACGAGTTCGGCGACGGCCGTCGCGGCCGTCGGGGCCGTTACCGCGACCGTCGGGGCCGTCGCGGCCGTGACGGCTTCGAGGCCGGTCCGGCGGTCGACACGCAGATCGGCGACGACGACGTCCTGATCCCGGTCGCGGGCATCCTCGACATCCTCGACAACTACGCCTTCGTGCGCACCTCCGGCTACCTGCCGGGCCAGAACGACGTCTACGTCTCGCTCGCCCAGGTCCGCAAGAACGGCCTGCGCAAGGGTGACGCCATCACCGGTGCCGTGCGCCAGCCGCGCGAGGGCGAGCGCCGCGAGAAGTTCAACGCCATGGTGCGGCTGGACTCCGTCAACGGCATGGACCCGGAGACCGGCCGCGGCCGCCCCGAGTTCAACAAGCTCACCCCGCTGTACCCGCAGGAGCGGCTGCGCCTGGAGACCGACCCGGGCGTGCTGACCACCCGGATCATCGACCTGGTGTCGCCGATCGGCAAGGGCCAGCGCGGTCTGATCGTCGCGCCGCCGAAGACCGGCAAGACCATGGTGCTCCAGGCGGTCGCCAACGCGATCACCCACAACAACCCCGAGTGCCACCTGATGGTCGTCCTGGTCGACGAGCGTCCGGAAGAGGTCACCGACATGCAGCGGTCGGTCAAGGGCGAGGTCATCTCCTCGACCTTCGACCGCCCGGCCGAGGACCACACCACCGTCGCCGAGCTGGCCATCGAGCGCGCCAAGCGCCTGGTCGAGCTGGGCCACGACGTGGTCATCCTGCTGGACTCGATCACCCGCCTGGGCCGCGCCTACAACCTGGCGGCGCCGGCCTCCGGCCGCATCCTGTCCGGTGGTGTCGACTCGACCGCGCTGTACCCGCCGAAGAAGTTCTTCGGTGCCGCGCGCAACATCGAGAACGGCGGCTCGCTGACCATCCTGGCCACCGCGCTGGTCGAGACCGGCTCGCGGATGGACGAGGTGATCTTCGAGGAGTTCAAGGGCACCGGCAACATGGAGCTCAAGCTCGACCGGAAGCTCTCGGACAAGCGCATCTTCCCGGCCGTCGACGTGGACGCCTCCAGCACCCGCAAGGAGGAGATCCTGCTCGGCAGCGAGGAGCTGGCCATCGTCTGGAAGCTGCGCCGGGTGCTGCACGCGCTCGACTCGCAGCAGGCGATCGAGCTGCTCCTGGACAAGATGAAGCAGACCAAGAGCAACGCCGAGTTCCTGATGCAGATCGCCAAGACCACCCCCGGTTCGGGCGACTGACCGTAGGCGGACTCCGCTGCAGCACGGAACCCCGGATCGCGCGAGCGGTCCGGGGTTCCGTGCGTTCAGGGCCGCTTTGTTCCAGAGTTGGGACAGCTTGGGACTATTTGATCTTCTTGTCCGATTTACTCTGGACCGTATGGCCGAGCACAAGAGGGTCCCGAGTCGCCGCCGCAAGGTCCTGCGGTGGTCCGCCTGCGCGGTCGCCGCGCTCGTCGTCGCCGGCGGCGGCGCGGGGGCGTACGCGTACCTGAAGCTCAACGGCAACATCAAGAGCGTCGACATCGACTCCCGCCTCGGCGAGGCGCGGCCCCCGGCCGCCACCGACGGCTCCTTCAACATCCTGGTGCTGGGCTCCGACTCGCGGGTCGGCGAGAACGGCGACCTGGCCGGCGGGGACACCGGCGACTCCGCCCGGTCCGACACCGCGATGGTGGTCCACGTCTACCAGGACCACTCCAGGGCCTCGATCGTCTCGATCCCGCGCGACACCCTGGTCGACCGCCCGCAGTGCACCGACGGCGCCGGCAAGGCCGTCCCGGCGGCCAAGCGCGCGATGTACAACAGCGCCTTCGAGGCGGGCGGCGCGACCTGCGCCGTCAAGACCACCGAGCAGCTCACCGGGCTGCGGATGGACCACTACCTCCAGGTGGACTTCGCCGGCTTCGCCCGGGTCGTGGACGCGATAGGCGGGGCCACCGTGACCACCACGGTGGCCATCCACGACAAGGACAGCGGGCTCGACCTGCCGGCCGGCGAGCACCACCTGGACGGGCAGCAGGCGCTGGCCTTCGTGCGCACCCGGCACGGCGTCGGCGACGGCAGCGACCTCGGCCGGATCGAGCTGCAGAAGCAGATGGTCAAGTCGCTGCTCCAGCAGGCCGGCGGGATCGGACTGTTCTCCAACCCGGTCAAGCTGTGGTCGATCGGCGACACCATGACCAAGAGCGTCACCACCGACTCCGCGCTCGGTTCGGTGAACTCCCTGGTCGGGCTGGTGCAGGAGCTCAAGGGGATCGGGCCGGACCAGCTGTCCATGGTCACCCTGCCGGTGGTGACCGCGCCCAGCGACCCCAACCGGGTGGTCGAGCAGCAGCCGCAGGCCGGGAACGTCTGGGCGGCGCTCAAGGCCGACCAGCCCCTCCCGCAGGCGGTCGTCTCGGCCCAGCCGGAGAACCCCGCCCAGGCGGCCCCCACGGCCCCGGCGGCGGGCGCCGCCGGGCCGTCCGTGAAGCCGTCCGTGAAGTCGTCCGTGCAGCCCACCGCGAAGGCCTCCGCCGTCCGCTGAGCCGCCGGCCCGCGCGCCTGCGCCACCCTCCGGGAGGCCGGTGCGAAGCGTCCGGAATGTCCCCCGGAATAAGCCGCGGCGGGCCCCGGTTTGGGAAGATGCGGCCGGTCCTGGCAGACTGGTCCGTCGGTCCCGGTTCACGTGCGGCACTCCAGTCGCCGACCCGGTGCCCTCCCGAAAACTAGGAGAACCCCTTGAAGCCCAACGTTCACCCGGAGTACGTGGTCACCAACGTGACCTGCACCTGCGGCGCCGAGTTCACCACCCGCTCGACCGAGACCAGTGGCGTGATCCGCGCCGAGGTCTGCTCGCAGTGCCACCCGTTCTACACCGGCAAGCAGAAGATCCTCGACACCGGCGGCCGCGTGGCCCGCTTCGAGGCCCGCTTCGGCAAGCAGCACAGCGCGAAGGCCTAGCGCTCCCTCGGCGCCGGTTCCCGGTGCCCCCGTACTCGTTGTCGGGGGCGCTGGGGGCCGGCGCCGTTCGCGTCCCAGCGCGTACCGCACAGCTCCGCCCCGTTCCGCCCTCCGCACGATCCGAGTCACCGGGAAGAAGGCCACCCCATGTTCGAGGCAGTCGAAGAGCTCCTCGTCGAGCACGCCGACCTCGAAACGAGGCTGGCCGACCCGTCCGTCCACGCGGACCAGAACAACGCCCGCAAGCTGGCCAAGCGGTACGCCGAGCTGACCCCGATCACCCGGGTCTACCGGCAGTGGAAGCAGGCCGGCGAGGACATCGAGGCCGCGCGCGAACTCGCCGCCGAGGAGCCGGAGTTCCTCTCCGAGGTGAAGGAGTCCGAGGCGCGCCGCGACGAGCTGACCGAGGAACTGCGGCTGCTGCTCGTCCCGCGCGACCCGAGCGACGACAAGGACGTCATCCTGGAGATCAAGGCGGGTGAGGGCGGCGAGGAGTCCGCGCTGTTCGCCGGCGACCTGCTCCGGATGTACCTGCGCTACGCCGAGCGGATCGGCTGGAAGACCGAGATCATCGACTCCAACGAGTCCGACCTCGGCGGCTACAAGGACGTCTCGGTCGCCGTGAAGACCAAGGGCAACAGCGAGCCCGGCCAGGGCGTCTGGGCCCGGTTGAAGTACGAGGGCGGCGTGCACCGCGTGCAGCGCGTCCCCGCCACCGAGTCGCAGGGCCGCATCCACACCTCCGCGGCGGGCGTGCTGGTCACCCCCGAGGCGGAGGAGGTCGAGGTCGAGATCGTCGCGAACGACCTGCGGATCGACGTCTACCGCTCCTCCGGCCCCGGCGGCCAGTCGGTCAACACCACCGACTCGGCGGTCCGGATCACCCACCTGCCGACCGGTATCGTGGCGTCCTGCCAGAACGAGAAGAGCCAGCTGCAGAACAAGGAGCAGGCGATGCGCATCCTGCGTTCGCGGCTGCTGGCCGCCGCGCAGGAGGAGGCCGAGCGGGAGGCCTCGGACGCGCGTCGCAGCCAGGTCCGCACGGTGGACCGCTCCGAGCGGATCCGGACGTACAACTACCCGGAGAACCGCATCTCGGACCACCGCACGGGGTTCAAGTCGTACAACCTGGACCAGGTCCTGGACGGCGACCTGAACGCCGTGATCCAGTCCTGTGTCGACAAGGACGCGGCGGCCAAGCTCGCCGCGGCCCAAGAGAACTGAGACCGGCGCGCCCCGGCCCGACGCAAGACCGGAGCCGGAGCGCAGAAACATGAGGTCGTACGGATGAACCTGCTGCTCGCCGAGGTGGCCCAGGCCACCCAGCGGTTGGCCGCGGCCGGCGTGCCGTCGCCGCGCTTCGACGCGGAGGAACTCGCCGCCTACGTCCACAACGTCAAGCGCAGCCAGCTGCACACCGTGCAGGACGCCGACTTCGACGCCCGCTACTGGGAGGCGGTCTCGCGCCGCGAGGCCCGCGAGCCGCTGCAGCACATCACCGGGCGGGCGTTCTTCCGCTACCTCGAACTGGCGGTCGGCCCCGGGGTGTTCGTGCCCCGGCCGGAGACCGAGACGGTCGTCGAGTGGGCCATAGACGCCGTGCGCGACATGGACGTCGCCGAGCCGCTGGTGGTCGACCTGTGCTCCGGCTCCGGCGCCATCGCGCTCGCCCTGGCCCAGGAGCTGCCGCGCTCGACCGTGCACGCCTTCGAGCTGGACGAGGGGGCGCTGGAGTACACCCGGCGCAACATCGAGGCCAGCCCGGACCGCGCCCGGGTCACCCTGCACGCCGGTGACGCCACCAAGGCCTTCGAGGACGACCGCTCCTGGGACGGCCGCTTCGACCTGGTGATCTCCAACCCGCCGTACATCCCGCTCACCGAGTGGGAGTACGTCGCGCCGGAGGCCCGCGACCACGACCCGCAGATGTCCCTGTTCTCCGGCGAGGACGGCCTGGACACCATCCGCGGCATCGAGCGGGTGGCCGCCCGGCTGCTGCGCCCGGGCGGCGCGGTGGTGATCGAGCACGCCGACCAGCAGGGCGGCCAGGTGCCGTGGATCTTCAACGAGGAACGCGGGTGGACGGACACCGCCGACCACCGCGACCTGAACAACCGACCGCGCTTCACAACCGCCCGAAGGGTCGGGTTGTGAACGATCGAGCAGAGCACAACCGCCCGAAGGGTCGGGTTGTGAACGATCGAGCACAGCACGACCGCCCGCAGGGCCGCGCTGTGAAGCTCGCCGTGAACGTCATGAGCCTTTCCGGAAGGGGACCGCACCGATGAGCCGCCGCTACGACTGTGCCGACGCCGGGGACCGCCCCACCGGCCTGCGGGAGGCCGCATCGGCCATCCGCCGCGGCGAACTCGTCGTGCTGCCCACCGACACCCTGTACGGGGTCGGTGCGGACGCCTTCTCCCCGGAGGCCGTCGGCGAGCTGCTGGCCGCCAAGGGCCGTGGCCGCAACATGCCCTCGCCCGTCCTGGTCGGCTCGCCGACCACCCTGCACGGCCTGGTCACCGACTTCTCCGAGCAGGCCTGGGAACTGGTCGACGCGTTCTGGCCCGGCGGCCTCACCCTGGTCGCCAAGCACCAGCCCTCGCTGCGCTGGGACCTCGGCGAGACCCGCGGCACCGTCGCGGTCCGGATGCCGCTGCACCCGGTCGCCATCGAGCTGCTGAACAGCACGGGCCCGCTCGCGGTCTCCAGCGCCAACAAGACCGGCGGCCCGTCCCCGGCGACCTGTGACGAGGCGCAGGCCCAGCTGGGCGACGCGATCTCGGTCTACCTGGACGGCGGCAGGGCCGACCACGCCACCGCCTCGTCCATCGTCGACGTGACCGGCAAGGTGCCCGTGCTCCTGCGGGCCGGGGCGATCAGCATCGAGCAGCTGAGGGAGGTCGTCCCCGACCTGGAGGCCGGAAGTTGACACCCACCGCCTCGCTCCATGACGGGCCCGGCATAGCGCCGTACCTGAGCGTGGGTCCCAGGCCGCTGGACCACTTCCGGATCCTGTTCGTCTGTACGGGGAACATCTGCCGCTCGCCGATAGCCGAGCGGCTCACCCGGCGTGAGCTGGACACCCGGCTGAGTCCCCGGGTGGCCGGGCGGATCCTGGTGGAGAGCGCCGGCACCTGGGGCCACGTGGGGGCGCCGATGGAGGACCACGCGGCGACCGTGCTCGACGAGTACGGCGCCGACAGCGGTGGCTTCACCGGCCGGGAGCTGCTGGACGAGCACGTGGTCGAGGCCGACCTGGTGCTGACCGCGACCCTGGACCACCGCGCCCAGGTGATCTCGATGGGCCACGAGGCGGGCCTGCGCACCTTCACGATGAAGGAGTTCACCCGGCTGGTCCGGACGATCGACCCGGGCACCCTGCCCGACCCGCGCCGCGGCGCCGACGTCACCGAGCGGGCCCGCGCCCTGGTGCGGGCCGCCGCCGCGCTGCGCGGCTGGCTGCTGGCCGCGACCCCGGAGTCCGACGAGGTGGACGACCCGTACGGCGCTCCGATCGGCATGTTCCGCAACTGCGGCGAGGAGATATTCCACGCGGTCGACCCGGTGGTCACCGCGCTGACGGGTGTGCCCGCGCCGCGCTGACGCGCCCGAGCGAGCCGCGCGAGCGAGCCGCGCGAGCGAGCCGAAGGGCCGCGCCGGTGCCGAAAGGGAGAAGCGAGGAGGCCCCGAGATGGGGGTACCCCCGGCCGAAGGCTGGGGGAGAGGGGCATTGGAGCGCCGACCGTCGGCACCGGGTGAGAGCGGCCCGGAGGCGAGCCGAGCGCCAGATAGCGGGCCCGAACGGCCCCTTCTCGGCGGGCCGTACGGGGGCGGCGGTCCTACGCTGGGGGCACCGTCCCTGCCGCGCCCGGGAGCCCTGCCATGACCGTCACCGATGCCGCGACCGGCCCGACCACGACGACGGGGCGCCCGTGGGCGTCCGAGGCGCTGCACCGGGCGGATCCGCAGATCGCCGACCTGCTGGCCGCCGAGTCCGAGCGGCGCGCCGAAACGATCCAGCTGCTGGCGGGGGAGAACCTCACCTCGCCCGCCGTGCTGGCGGCGCTGACCGGGCCGCTGATCGACAAGTACGCCGAGGGCTACCCCGGCCGCCGGCACCACACCGGCTGCGCGCTGGCGGACGCCGCGGAGCTGCTGGCGATCGACCGGGCCCGCGCGCTGTTCGCCGCGCCGCACGCCAACGTCCAGCCCCGCTCGGCGACTTCGGCGATGCTCGCGGCCTACGCGGCGCTGCTGCGGCCCGGTGACGGGGTGCTGGCGATGTCGCTGGAGCACGGCGGCCACCTCAGCTGCGGCTCGCGGGCCAACTTCTCCGGCCGCTGGTTCGAGTTCACCGGCTACGGCGTGCGCGCGGACGACGGCCTGATCGACCTCGACCAGGTGCGCGAGCTGGCCCGGCGGCACCGCCCGAAGGCCGTCGTGGCGGGCTCGATCTCCCACCCCCGGCACCCGGACTGGGCGGCCTTCCGGGAGATCGCCGACGAGGTGGACGCCTATCTGATCGCCTCCGTCGCGCAGACCACCGGCCTGGTCGCGGCCGGTGTGGCGCCCTCCCCGGTGCCGTACGCGGACGTCACGGTGGCCGCCACCCACAAGCTGCTGCGCGGCCCGCGCGGCGGTCTGCTGCTGTCCACCGCGGAGCTGGCCGAGCGGATCGACCGGGCGGTGTTCCCGTTCAGCCAGGGCGGCGCGGCGATGAACGAGGTGGCCGGCAAGGCGGTGGCCCTCGCGGAGGCCGGGACGCCCGCCTACCGGGCGTACGCCCAGCGGGCGGTGTCCGGGGCGCAGGCGCTCGCCAGGGGGCTCGCAGAGGCCGGAATGCGCCCTCTGACGGGCGGTACCGACACCCACCTGGTGACCGCCGACGTCAGCCCGCTCGGCGTGACCGGCGCGGAGGCCGAACGGCGCTGCGCGGCGGCCGGGTTGCTGCTCGGCAAGTGCGCACTGCCGTACGACCCGGCGCCGGCCGCCGACACCTCCGGGATCAGGCTGGGCACGGGCACCGTGACCAGCCAGGGGATGGGGGAGGCGGAGCTGACCGCGATCGCCGCCCTGATCGCCCGGCTGCTCGCCGGGGAGGCCCCGGGGCCGGTCGCGGCGCGGGTCCGGGAGCTGGCGGCGGCCTTCGCCGGGGGAGTCTGAGGCCCGCGGGTCCACAGGTATTCGGATCTCCTACCCGGGAGAGCGAACCGCGATGCACGTCACGGGCGTCCGACTCAATAAGGTGTGTGCCGTGGCGACGCACCTCGAACCCCGGGAAGGCAGGGGAGTACCTTCGGTACCTCCCCGTTCGACAGTGATGCAGGAGGCCAGTGGTGCGTGAGTATCTGCTGGTGCTGTTCTGCACCGCTGCCGTCACCTACCTGTTGACCGGTCCGGTCCGGAAGTTCGCCATCGCGGCGGGCGCGATGCCCCCGGTCCGCGCCCGCGACGTGCACCGCGAGCCCACTCCGCGGCTCGGCGGCATCGCGATGTTCGGCGGACTGTGCGCGGGCATCCTGGTCGCCTCCCAGCTGGACAACCTGAGCAAGGTGTTCAACGGGGGCAGTGACATCCGCGCGCTGCTGTCCGGCGCCGGGATCATGTTCCTGCTGGGGGTGCTGGACGACAAGTGGGGCGTGGACGCCCTGGTCAAGCTGGGCGGCCAGATGATCGCCGCCGGCGTGATGGTCTGGCAGGGCGTCACGGTGATCAGCCTCCCGGTGCCCGGCGTCGGTTCGGTCGCGGTGAGCCCGACCCAGGGCATGGTCATCTCGGTCACCCTGGTCGTCGTCATGGTCAACGCGGTGAACTTCATCGACGGGCTGGACGGCCTGGCGGGCGGCATGGTCTGCATCGCCGCGATGGCCTTCTTCCTGTACAGCTACCGGCTCTGGTACGGCTACACGATCTCCGACGCGGCCCCCGCCGTGCTGTTCAGCGTGCTGCTGATCGGCATGTGCCTGGGCTTCCTGGCGCACAACATGCACCCCGCGCGGATCTTCATGGGCGACTCCGGCTCGATGATGCTCGGCCTGATGCTGGCCGTCGCCGCGATCTCGATCACCGGCCGGGTCGACCCGGACCTGATCAACAGCGAGACCGGTTCGCAGACCGCCACCGTGCACACCCTGGTGCCGATCTACATCCCGCTGCTGCTGCCGCTGACGGTCATCGCGCTGCCGCTGGCCGACCTGCTGCTCGCGGTGGTGCGCCGCACCTGGGCCGGCCAGTCCCCGTTCGCCGCCGACAAGCGCCACCTGCACCACCGGCTGCTCCAGGTCGGGCACTCGCACAGCCGGGCCGTGCTGATCATGTACTTCTGGGCCGCGCTGATCGCCTTCGGCACGGTCGCCTTCTCGGTGACCAAGACCGGCCGCACGGTGGTGCTGACCCTCGCCGGGCTCTGCCTGGTCGGCCTGGTGGTCCTGCTGACGCCGCGGTTCCGGCCGCGGGCGCCCCGGGCGGTGCAGTCCTTCGTCCCGCCGCGGTACCGGCGGCGCTCGTCGTCCGCCCCGATGGCCGAACTGTCGGCGAAGGACAAGCAACTTCTGGGTGAAGCGGGCCACGGGTCCTCCGCGTCCGCCGACCACCACAAGGCCACCGGCCGCCGGTGACACCGAAGTTGACGATCCGTCAAATGGGCTCACCCGTACGGCGGATTCGTTGCGCCATCGGTGTGACAGGAGCCACACATTCATGGTAAAGCTCTCATCAAATAGTTTGTGATACCGTTCACGAGTACCGAGAACGCGCCGAAAGACCTGACAGGTGGAGGACTTCCGTCCCTGGTCGGTCTCCTTCGACGGATCCGCCGCTCACCGCGGGCGGTCCGGCGGCGGCCACTCGGTCCGGTGTCACCCCGCCACCATCTGTGCCCGTCCCCCGCCACATCGACATGCCGCCGGAGCTGCCGACATGCCGTCCCCCGACGCCCGGGTCCTCCGAGGCGCCGCGATTCCCACTGCGGTCGCCGGGATCATCGCCATGGCGATCTCCTTCGCCGTCGCCGGTGGGAAGGGCCTGCTCGGCGCCCTCTTCGGCGCCCTGCTCGTCCTGGCCTTCTTCAGCTCCGGCCAGATCGCGCTCGACCGGCTGACCAGGTCGAACCCGCAGATCATGATGGCCGCGGCGCTGCTGGTGTACACCACCCAGATCCTGCTGGTCGGCATCGTCCTGGCGGTCTTCAAGGACACCGACCTCTTCAACCGGCAGACCTTCGCGTTCACGCTGATCGGCTGCGTGCTGATCTTCACCGGCTTCCAGGTGCGCGGCGCACTCAAGGCCAAGATGTTCTACGTCGACCCTCACGCCTCGGAAAGCAAGGGTGACAAGCCCTCCGACAAGGGTCGTCAACAGTGACGAGGCCCAACTGTCCCCCCAACGAGGGGGGCGGTGTTTATGCCGCACTGACGGGCTGCTATCGTCCGTCGCAACAACGGAGTACGGGAAGAGGCCTGGTCTGTCCGGATCGCGGACTGATCGCCCCCCGGACCCGCGCAGTCTTCGATGATCCCGCAGCAGCGCAGCGCGCCGTCGTGCGGGGTCGGCGAGATACCCATCAAGTTCCAGTGCCGCTCCGTGGTCGCAGGCCACGCCGACACACCGAGGTTGCCGTAACCATGCGTCACGACGAAGGAGTCCGTGGTGAGTGCTGAACTCACGTCCCTCGCCTCAGGCAGTTGCCACTTCGGGGACGCTGGCTGCGGCTTCCCGGCCCCGGGTCTGAACGAGTTCCAGTTCAAGCCGATCTTCTCGGTCGGCGGCATCGACTTCAACAAGCCGATGCTGCTGTCGATCATCGTCGCGCTGCTGGTCGTCGTGTTCTTCTGGGCCGCCTTCGCCAAGCCGCGACTGGTCCCCGGCAAGCTGCAGCTGGTCGGCGAGATCGGTTACGACTTCGTCAAGCGCTCCATCGTGATGGAGACGATCGGCAAGAACGGCGAGAAGTACGTTCCGATGCTGGTCTCGATGTTCTTCTTCGTCTGGTTGATGAACATCATGTCGATCATCCCGTTCGCGCAGTTCCCGGTGACGGCGTCGATCGCCTTCCCCGCGGGCCTGGCCGCGGTCGTGTGGATCACCTACATGACGCTGACCTTCAAGAAGCACGGCTTCGTCGGCGGTCTGAAGAACCTCTGCTGGCCGTCGGGCATCCCCGGCTGGGTCATGTTCATCCTGGTCCCGATCGAGTTCTTCTCGAACATCTTCGTGCGCCCCTTCACCCTGGCGGTCCGAGCCTTCGCGAACATGTTCGCGGGCCACCTGCTGGTCGTGATGTTCTCCGTCGCCTCCTGGTACCTGCTCAGCCCGACCCTGGGCGCGCTGTACGGCTCGGCCTCCTTCGTGGTCGCCGTCGGCCTCACCGCCTTCGAGCTGCTGGTGCAGTTCCTGCAGGCCTACATCTTCGTGATGCTGGCCAGCAGCTACATCGCCGGTGCCCTGGAAGAAGCGCACTGAGCCTCGCAGCCCCGGCTGCTTCCCCTCCCGAACGCCCGGTGGCCAACCACCACCGGTCCACCACCCCGCAAAGGACAAGCTGAAATGCAGAACCTCGCTGAGGTCTACGGTTCCGTCGCCTCGATCGGTTACGGCCTCGCCGCGATCGGCCCCGGCATCGGTGTTGGTCTCATCTTCGGTAACGGTGTCCAGGCCATGGCCCGTCAGCCCGAGGCTGCCGGCCTGATCCGCTCCAACATGTTCATCGGCTTCGCGCTGACCGAGGCGCTCGCCCTCATCGGCATCGTCATGCCGTTCGTCTTCGGCGCCGGCAAGTAATTCCCCGCCGTTAGACCCTTTCGAGGAAGGTCCAGATATGAGTTTCGTGGCTAACCTCGCGGAGGAGGGGGAGAAGATGAACCCCCTGCTTCCCGCGTGGCCCGAGGTCATCATCGGCCTGCTCTGCTTCTTCATCGTCTTCGGTCTGCTCGGCAAGAAGCTCCTCCCCAGCATCGAGAAGGTGCTGTCGGAGCGTCGGGACGCCATCGAAGGCGGCATGGAGCGTGCCGAGGCCGCTCAGGCCGAGGCCCAGGCCCTGCTTGAGCAGTACCGCGCCGAGCTCGCCGAGGCGCGCCACGAGGCCGCCCGCATCGTCGAGCAGGCTCGCGAGCAGGGCGCCGCCCAGCTCACCGAGATGCGCGAGGAGGGCCAGCGTCAGCGCGAGGCCATCGTCGCCGCCGGCCACGCCCAGATCGAGGCCGACAAGAAGCAGGCGACTGCCGCCCTGCGTCAGGACGTGGGTTCGCTGGCCACCCAGCTGGCTTCCCGCATCGTCGGCGAGTCCCTCGAGGACAACGCCCGGCAGAGCGGCGTGATCGACCGCTTCCTGAACGAGCTCGAGGCCAAGGCCACCGTGGCTCAGGGCGCGGCCAAGTGATCGGCGCCAGCCGCGAGGCGCTCGCCGCCGGCCGGAAGAACCTGGACAGCCTGACCGACTCCACCTCGGTGGACGCGGCGAAGCTGGCCGAGGAGCTCGCCGCCGTCACGGTCGTGCTGGACCGCGAGGTGTCGCTGCGCCGCGTCCTGACCGACCCGTCCCGGTCGGGTCAGGACAAGGCCCAGCTGGTCACCTCGCTGCTGACCGGTCAGGTCTCGGGCGAGACCGTCGACCTGGTCTCCGGCCTGGTCCGGTCCCGCTGGTCGGGTGCGCGTGACCTGGTGGACGCGACCGAGGAGCTCGCCGCCTACGCCGAGGTCATCGCCGCGGACAAGGCCGGCACCCTGGACGACGTCGAGGACGAGCTGTTCCGCTTCGGCCGGGTGGTGAGCGGCTCGCACGAGCTGCGCGCCGCGCTCACCGAGCCGAAGGCCGGCGCCGTCGCGAAGACCGCGCTGATCAACAAGCTGCTCGGCGGCCGCGCCAACGCGGGCACCGTGCGGCTGGTCACCGCCCTCGTCAACGCGCCGCGTGGTCGTAGCCTGGAGCAGGGCCTCGAGTCCTACTCGAAGCTCGCCTCCGCGCGTCGCGGCCGCATGGTGGCCCTGGTCACCAGCGCGGTGCCGCTGTCGGACACCCAGAAGGAGCGTCTCAGCGGTGCTCTGGGCCGGATGTACGGCCGCCAGGTCCACCTGAACATCGACGTCGACCCCGAGGTCGTCGGTGGTGTCCGGGTGCAGATCGGCGACGAGATCATCGACGGCACCGTGTCGAGCCGCCTCGAAGGCGCTCGCCAGTCGCTCGAAGGCTGAGCAGGACCGAGCAGCACATCCGACCCTCGGTCGGGAAACCGGCTCCCCAAGGAGTCGGCAAAACGTACGGCCGGTTCATACGACCCGGCCGAGAGTCGAGTACTTGCGGCCGGCCCTCAACGGCGGGCCGAGGATCGCAAACTAGGAGAGCAGGGAAGCCTGATGGCGGAGCTTACGATCCGTCCGGAGGAGATCCGGGACGCGCTGGCCGACTTTGTCCAGTCGTACCAGCCGGACGCCGCTTCTGTGGAAGAGGTCGGCACGGTCACTGACGCGGCGGACGGCATCGCGCATGTCGAGGGCCTGCCCTCGGTCATGGCGAACGAGCTGCTGAAGTTCGAGGACGGCACGCTCGGCCTCGCGCTGAACCTCGACACCCGCGAGATCGGTGTCGTCGTCCTCGGTGAGTTCGGCGGTATCGAAGAGGGCCAGACCGTGCGCCGCACCGGCGAGGTCCTCTCGGTTCCGGTCGGCGACGGCTACCTCGGCCGCGTCGTGGACCCGCTGGGCAACCCGATCGACGGCCTCGGCGAGATCGCCGCCAGCGGCCGTCGCGCCCTTGAGCTGCAGGCCCCCGGCGTCATGGCCCGCAAGTCGGTCAAGCAGCCGCTGCAGACCGGTATCAAGGCCATCGACGCGATGACCCCGATCGGCCGTGGCCAGCGTCAGCTGATCATCGGTGACCGCCAGACCGGCAAGACCGCGGTGGCCGTCGACACGATCATCAACCAGCGCGACAACTGGCGCTCGGGCGACCCGGAGAAGCAGGTCCGCTGCATCTACGTCGCCGTGGGCCAGAAGGGCTCCACCATCGCGTCCGTCCGCGGCGCCCTGGAGGAGGCCGGCGCGCTGGAGTACACCACCATCGTGGCCGCTCCCGCGTCCGACCCGGCCGGCTTCAAGTACCTGGCGCCGTACACCGGTTCGGCCATCGGCCAGGAGTGGATGTACGACGGCAAGCACGTCCTGATCATCTTCGACGACCTGTCGAAGCAGGCCGAGGCCTACCGTTCCGTCTCCCTGCTGCTGCGCCGCCCGCCGGGGCGCGAGGCCTACCCGGGTGACGTCTTCTACCTGCACTCCCGCCTGCTGGAGCGCTGCGCGAAGCTGAACGACGCCCTCGGCGGCGGCTCGATGACCGGTCTGCCGATCATCGAGACCAAGGCCAACGACGTCTCGGCGTACATCCCGACCAACGTCATCTCCATCACCGACGGCCAGTGCTTCCTGGAGTCCGACCTGTTCAACGCCGGCATCCGCCCGGCCGTGAACGTCGGCATCTCGGTCTCCCGCGTCGGTGGCTCCGCCCAGATCAAGGCCATGCGCTCGGTCGCCGGCCGTCTGCGCCTGGACCTCGCCCAGTACCGTGAGCTGGAGGCCTTCGCCGGCTTCGGCTCAGACCTGGACGCGGCCTCCAAGGCCCAGCTGGAGCGCGGTGCGCGCATGGTCGAGCTGCTCAAGCAGGGCCAGTACCAGCCGTTCCCGGTCGAGGAGCAGGTCGTCTCCATCTGGGCCGGCACCACCGGCAAGCTGGACGACGTCCCGGTCGCGGAGATCCGCCGCTTCGAGCGCGAGTTCCTCGACTTCGTCCGCCTGCAGCACAAGGACCTGCTCGCCGGCATCGTCGAGACCGGCCTGCTGGCCGACGGCACCGTCGACGCCCTGACCGGCGCGATCGAGTCGTTCAAGCAGGGGTACCAGACCGCCGACGGCAAGCTGCTCTCCGAGCAGGCCTGAGTCCGGTAGCGAGGGAAAGGACGTAACGACCCATGGGAGCACAGCTTCGGGTCTACAAGCGCCGGATCCGCTCTGTCACCGCGACGAAGAAGATCACCAAGGCGATGGAGATGATCTCCGCGGCGCGCATCGGCAAGGCGCAGCGCGCGGTGGCGGCCTCCGCTCCGTACGCCGATGAGCTCACCCGGGCGGTGACGGCGGTGGCCACCCGGTCCAACGCCAAGCACCCGCTCACCACCGAGAACCCGAACGCCACCCGCGCGGCGGTCCTGCTGATCACGGCGGACCGCGGCCTGGCCGGCGGTTACTCGTCCAACGCCATCAAGGCCTCGCTGACGCTCTCCGAGCGCCTGCGCGGCGAGGGCAAGGACGTCGTGACCTACATCGTCGGTCGGAAGGGTCTGTCGTACTACACCTTCCGCAACCTGGCGGTGGGGAACTCGTGGACGGGCTTCTCGGACAAGCCGACCTACGGCGACGCGAAGACGGTGGCGGCCGAGCTGATCGAGGCCTTCACGGCCGAGACCGGCGGCGTGGACGAACTCCACGTGGTCTCGACCGAGTTCGTGTCCATGCTGACGCAGGACGCGGTCGCGGCGCGGCTGCTGCCGCTGAAGCTGGACGAGGTCCAGCTCAGCGACCAGACGCCGGCCAAGTCGGAGATCTTCCCGCTGTACGACTTCGAACCGTCGGCGGAGGGCGTGCTCGACGCGCTGCTGCCGCGGTACGTCGAGAGCCGGATCTACAACGCGCTGCTGCAGTCGGCCGCTTCCGAGCACGCCGCCCGCCGCCGCGCGATGAAGAGCGCGACGGACAATGCCGGCGAGCTCATCAAGTCGCTCACGCGGCTTGCCAACTCGGCCCGTCAGGCCGAGATCACCCAGGAAATCAGCGAGATCGTCGGCGGCGCCAACGCCCTCGCCGACGCTAGCCGCGGGAGCGAATGAGTATGACCACCACTGTTGAGCCGACCACGGCGACGGGCCGCGTCGCGCGGGTCATCGGCCCGGTCGTCGACGTGGAGTTCCCCGTCGACGCGATTCCGGACATGTTCAACGCCCTGCACGTCGAGGTGGACAACCCCGACGGCTCGGGCAAGAAGACCCTCACCCTCGAGGTCGCCCAGCACCTCGGCGACGGCCTGATCCGCGGCATCTCGATGCAGCCGACCGACGGCCTGGTCCGCGGTTCGCAGGTCACCGACACCGGCTCCGCCATCTCGGTGCCGGTCGGCCAGATCACCAAGGGCAAGGTGTTCAACGCCCTCGGTGACGTGCTGAACGTCGACAAGGCGGAGTTCGACAAGCAGGTCGAGGTCCGCTGGCCGATCCACCGCAAGGCCCCCGAGTTCAAGGACCTCGAGTCCAAGACCGAGATGTTCGAGACCGGCATCAAGGTCATCGACCTGCTCACCCCGTACGTCACGGGTGGCAAGATCGGTCTGTTCGGTGGTGCCGGTGTCGGCAAGACCGTTCTGATCCAGGAGATGATCTACCGCGTCGCCGAGAACTTCGGTGGTGTGTCGGTGTTCGCCGGCGTCGGCGAGCGCACCCGTGAGGGCAACGACCTCATCGACGAGATGGTCGACTCGGGCGTCCTGGACAAGACCGCGCTGGTCTTCGGCCAGATGGACGAGCCGCCGGGCACCCGTCTGCGCGTCGCGCTCTCCGCGCTGACCATGGCGGAGTACTTCCGTGACGTCGAGAAGCAGGACGTGCTCCTCTTCATCGACAACATCTTCCGGTTCACCCAGGCCGGTTCCGAGGTGTCGACCCTGCTCGGCCGCATGCCCTCCGCGGTGGGCTACCAGCCGAACCTGGCCGACGAGATGGGCCTCCTCCAGGAGCGCATCACCTCGACCCGCGGTCACTCGATCACCTCGATGCAGGCGATCTACGTCCCCGCGGACGACCTGACCGACCCGGCCCCGGCCACCACCTTCGCCCACCTGGACGCGACGACCGTTCTGTCGCGCCCGATCTCGGAGAAGGGCATCTACCCGGCCGTCGACCCGCTGGACTCCACGTCCCGCATCCTCGACCCGCGGTACATCACGGCGACCCACTACGAGACGGCCGTCCGTATCAAGGGGATCCTGCAGAAGTACAAGGACCTCCAGGACATCATCGCCATCCTCGGTATGGACGAGCTGTCCGAAGAGGACAAGATCACGGTCCACCGTGCCCGTCGCATCGAGCGCTTCCTCTCGCAGAACACCTACGTGGCGAAGCAGTTCACCGGTGTCGAGGGTTCGACCGTGCCGCTGTCGGAGACCATCGAGGCCTTCAACTCGATCGCCGACGGCAAGTACGACTCCGTTCCGGAGCAGGCCTTCTTCATGTGCGGTGGCATCGAGGACCTCGAGAAGAACGCCGCCGAGCTGGCGAAGAAGTAATCGCGGCCGGTAGCAGCTGAGTGACCGTGAGGGGTGGCCCCCGAGCCTGGGGACCACCCCTCGCGGCACATCGGCTGTGATTCCGGTCAAATCCGTGCCGCCGGTTTCATGCCGGAGGCGCGGGGCCGTTATTCTTACCGAAACTCCCGAGTAATCGGGGGTTGCATGAGCCTAGGAGCCCACGTTGGCTGAGCTGCACGTCGAGCTGGTCGCAGCCGACCGCAAGGTGTGGTCCGGTGCGGCCACCATCGTCGTCGCCCGTACGGCCTCCGGTGACACCGGCATCATGCCGGGCCACACCCCGGTGCTGAGCGTGCTGGAGACCGGTCCGGTCACCATCCGCACGGTGGACGGCGGCACCGTCATCGCCGCGGTGCACGGCGGCTTCATCTCCTTCGCCGACAACAAGCTGTCTCTGCTCGCGGAGATCGCCGAGCTGGCGGACGAGATCGATGTCGCGCGTGCCGAGCGCGCGCTGGAGGAGGCCAAGTCCGACCTGGACGCGCACGCCGAGCGTCGCGCCGAGGTCCGGCTGTTCGCGGCGCGCGGCCTCAAGGCCCACGCCTGAGTGTGCCGGACCCCGACTTGGCGGGGTCGACCGACGGTCCCGGGGACGCGCGAGCGTGACCCCGGGACTGTCGTCGTAGTTGGTAGGTCAGCGCGGCCGTCCGGGACGGCCGTGAAACGGGGAACGCGGGTAGCGAGGAGGTAGGTGAGCATGGTCCTCGCGCTTGTGGTGTGTGCGGCGGTCGTGGCGCTGGGAGTGATCGGCCTGATGGCCTTCGCCGTACGCCGCCGCCTGATCCAGCGGGTCGGCGGCACGTTCGACTGCAGTTACCGGCTCAAAATGCCCGCCGACGCCTCGACGCAGCCCGACCTCGACGAGAACGGCAAGCCCACCTCCGCCCCGGTCCCACCGACCGACGGCAAGGGGTGGGTTTTTGGTATCGGCCGGTACAGCGGCGACTCGATCGAGTGGTTCCGGGTCTTCTCGTACGCCCCCCGCCCGCGCAAGGTCCTGCCCCGCCGGGAGATCGAGGTCCTCGGCCGGCGCTACCCGGAGGGCCAGGAGGAGCTGGCGCTGCTCTCCGGCTCGGTGGTGCTGCGCTGCCTGCACAACGGGGCGCCGCTGGAGCTGGCGATGAGCGAGGACGCGCTCACCGGCTTCCTGGCCTGGCTGGAGGCGGCTCCCCCCGGGCAAAGGGTTAACGTCGCCTAACGTGCCCGGCTAGGCTGGCCGCATGGTCAATCTGACGCGCATCTACACCCGTACCGGGGACGACGGCAGCACCGCGCTCGGCGACATGAGCCGGACCACCAAGACCGACCCGCGGCTGATGGCGTACGCCGACGCCAACGAGGCGAACGCGGCGATCGGGGTGGCCCTCGCGGTCGGCGCACTGCCCGAGGACGTCGCGGCCGTGCTCGTCCGGGTCCAGAACGACCTGTTCGACGTCGGCGCCGACCTCTCCACGCCCGTGGTCGAGGACCCGAAGTACCCGCCGCTGCGGGTGCTGCAGTCCTACGTCGACCGGCTGGAGGGGGACTGCGACCACTACCTGGAGCAGGTGGAGAAGCTGCGCAGCTTCATCCTCCCCGGCGGCACCCCCGGCGCCGCCCACCTGCACCTGGCCTGCACGGTCGTGCGGCGGGCCGAGCGCTCGACCTGGGCGGCGATCGACGCGTACGGGGACTCCGTCAACCCGCTGACCGCGAAGTACCTCAACCGGCTGTCCGACCTGCTGTTCATCCTGGCCCGGGTGGCCAACAAGGAGCGCGGCGACGTGCTCTGGGTGCCGGGGGAGAACCGCTAGGGCCTGCCCTAGGAGGCGTCCTGGGACGCCTTCTCCGGGGCGGGCCGCTCGACCACCCGGCCGTCCATCACGGTGACGCCCGCCGGCGCCTCCTTGGGCCAGAGCGAGAAGCAGCCGGCCACGACCACGTTGACCACGGCCGCGATGCCCAGCTTCCAGTACCACTGGGCGAAGGTGCCGAAGTGGGCGGATCCGGCCGACAGCGGGACGAGCAGGCTGATCAGGGCCAGGGTGATCACGGCGGAGACGACCGTCCGGCGGGCGATCCGCCACTCGTGCGCCGTCCGCTCCGGGCCGTACGTGGGCGAGGGCAGCGGCGCGGGGCCGCCGGCGAAGCGGTGCAGGAAGTGCCGGTCGGCCCAGGCGACCAGCGAGGGGCCGTAGCCGACCGAGAAGCCGGCGTAGCTCGCGGCCAGGGCGTGCGTCCAGCCCGCCTGCGCGCCGCCGCGCAGGTTCAGCACGGTGAGGGCGTACAGGGCGAGGTCCACCACCGGCAGGCCGATCAGCAGCACGGTGCTGGTGCGGCGCATCCGCAGCAGGTAGCGGGCGGAGAGGGCGAGGCCGAGCACGATCCACCAGGAGATCTCGGCCGCGACGATGAGGGTGACGATCACTTTCTGCTCCCGGTCGTTCCGACGGTGTCCCCAGCCTCGTGCGCGGGCGCGCTGTTGTCGTCGTCGCCCGGTGCCGTCCGGGCCTGCACCTTTCGATGTAGCGGCCTCCTCCGCGCACCGGAGCCGGGCGGGCCGCCGGGGATGGTGAGATGGGGGGCGTGCTCGTACCCTCCCTCGCCCCGCGCCGGATGGACCGGCTGATCGCCCTGAGCGGGCTGCTCGGCGGCGCGGTGCTGATCGCCTTCAAGGTCTACGACCGGGCGGACCGGCTGCCGCTGTGGGCCGTCACGGCCCCGCTGCTGGTGATGGCGGGGCTGGAACTGGTCCGGCGGACCCGGCCGGTGCTGGCGGTGTCGCTGGGCGGGCTGGCCTTCGCGGGAAGCCTGGTCGCCGGCAGCCTGCTGGCGACCACGATCATGTACACCGACCTGCTGTACGCGGCGGTGCTCTACGGCACCGGCCGGATGTCGCGGGTGCTGCACCTGACCGGCGGCGCGACCGTGCTGGTGCTCTCCAGCCTGGTCTGGTACGTCGCCGGGACCTCGGCCGGGCTGCTGGTCGTGGTGGTCGCCTCGCTGGTGTTCCTGGCGCCGGTGTGGACCGGGGACCTGGTGCGCAAGCACCGGGAGCAGGCGGAGAACGAGCGGCTGCGGGCCGAACAGACCGCGCTGCTCTCGGAGATGGACCGGCGCGAGGCGGTCGTCGCCGAACGCGCCCGGATGGCGCGGGAGTTGCACGACGTGGTGGCCAACCACCTGTCGGCGATCGCGATCCACGCCACCGGCGCCCAGTCGGCCGCCCGGCGGCGGCGATTGCCGGAGGGCGATCCGCTGGTCGAGGTGCTGGCGGTGATCCGGGAGAACAGCGTCCAGGGGTTGGCCGAAATGCGCCGCATGATCGGGCTGCTCCGGGACAGCGGCGGGGGAGAGGCCGACGAGTCGTACGCGGCCCCCGACCTCGCCGCGGTGGACGCCCTGCTGGAGGGGGCCCGGGCCGCCGGGCAGGACGTCGGACTGGACTTCGAGCTGACCGAGAGCGGCGAGCGCGGCGACCTCCCGGTGCCGGTCGGGCTGGCCGCCTACCGGATCGTGCAGGAGTCGCTGACCAACGCGCTCAAGCACGCCGGGCCCGGACTGGTCGCACTGCGGCTGGAGTTCGGCCCGGACGCGCTGCGGATCGCGGTCGACAGCCCGTACCGCGGCGGGCCGGGCCGCGAACTGCCCGGCGCCCGGGCCGGGCTGGTGGGGATGTCGGAGCGGGCCGCGCTGCTCGGCGGCAGCTTCGAGGCCGGGCCGCGGGACGGGTACTGGAGGGTGCGTGCGGAGCTGCCGCGCGGCCGGGAGAGCGGGGGGCGGGCATGACGATCCGGGTACTGGTGGCCGAGGACCAGGCGGCGGTGCGGGCGGCGCTGGTGATGATCCTGCGGGCCGAGCCCGGGTTCGAGGTGGTCGGGCAGGCCGCCGACGGGCAGGAGGCCGTCCGGCTGGCCCTGGAGCTGCGCCCCGACGTGGTGCTGATGGACGTGCAGATGCCCCGGCTGGACGGCGTCTCGGCGACCCGCCAGGTGGTGGACGCCGGCGCGGCCCAGGTGCTGGTGCTGACCACCTTCGACCTGGACGAGTACGTCTACGGCGCGCTGCGGGCCGGCGCGGCGGGCTTCCTGCTCAAGGACCTGGAGGCGGACACCCTGGTCGAGGGGATCCGCACGGTGGCGCGCGGGGACGGCATGCTCGCGCCCTCGGTGACCAGGCGGCTGATCGGCACCTTCGCCCGCCCCGGGCGGCCGGTCGGACCGGAGGCCCGGACGGCGGTGACGGGCCTGACCGCGCGTGAGCGGGAGGTGCTGGCCTGTCTCGGGGCGGGGATGTCCAACGGGGAGATCGCGCTCCGGCTGGAGATGGCGGAGGCGACCACCAAGACCCACGTCAGCCGGATCCTGGCGAAGCTGGGGCTGCGCAGCCGGGTGCAGGCGGCGATCCTCGCCCAGGACCTCGGTCTGACCATCTGACGACCATCCTGGTCGGGTGACCAGGTCGGTTGCAGATCACACTCCCGATTGCTATGGCACGGGCGATCTGGGCATTAGAGTCCCCGCCAGAGCAATGCGGCTCCTTGGCGGCGACCCCTGCCCTGAGCCGCCTTCAGGGCCCGCCCGCAGGGCGGCGACGGCGTCGGGAGACCCAGCCATGAGCAATGCGTCCAGCAAGCAGATCGCCGTGATCGGTGCCGGCCTGATGGGCGCCGGCATCGCCCAGGTGTCCGCGCAGGCCGGCCACCCGGTGGTGCTGCGGGACGTGACCGAGGAGGCGCTGCAGCGGGGTCTGGCCGGCATCCGCGCCTCGTACGAGAAGTTCGTCTCGAAGGGCAAGTTGAGCGCCGAGGACGCCGAGGCCGCGCTGGGCCGGATCACCACCACCACCGACCTGGGCGCCGTCGCCGAGGCCGACATCGTGGTCGAGGCCGTGTTCGAGAACCTGGAGGTCAAGGAGGGCGTCTTCCGCGAGTTGGACAAGCTCGCCAAGGACGGCGCCGTCCTCGCCTCCAACACCTCCGCCATCCCGATCACCCGGATCGCCGCCGTCACCCGGCGGCCGGAGTCGGTCGTCGGCGTCCACTTCTTCTCGCCCGTCCCGATGATGAAGCTGGTCGAGCTGGTCCGCGGCTACAAGACCAGCGACGAGACGCTGGCCGCCGCCCGCGCGTACGCCGAGGGCGTCGGCAAGGACGTCGTGGTGGTCAACCGCGACGTGGCGGGCTTCATCACCACCCGCCTGATCACCGCGCTGGTCGTCGAGGCCGCCAAGCTGTACGAGTCGGGCGTCGCCACCGCCGAGGACATCGACACCGCCTGCCGCCTCGGCTTCGGCCACGCGATGGGCCCGCTGCAGACCGCCGACCTGACCGGCGTCGACATCCTGCTGCACGCCGCCCACAACATCTACACCGAGACCAAGGACGAGAAGTTCGCCGCCCCGGAGATCATGGCCCGCATGGTCACGGCCGGTGACCTCGGCCGCAAGAGCGGCCGCGGCTTCTACCCGTACGAGGGCAAGTGAGCCCGCGGGACTGAGCGAACGCCCTGGTGGGCCGTGCGATCGGGGCATCGTACGGCCCGCCGTACCGGGCCGGGTGAGTTTCCTCACGCCCGGTGCCGCAGACGGGTGATTTGGGCGGTAATCGAGCGTAGGTGTGGAGAGTTCCTGCGTATATTCCCTCGGACGAGTGAAGTTGCTTCAGATCAGGGCGGAAACCAGCAACCTGCGGCGCTGCTCCACCGTCAGATGAGGGAACCCGGCACTCCGACCGGGGCCGGGCGCGAGCCGAGCCGTCGCAGGCGTTCCGCCCGGGCCCTCCCACTCCGATCCAGGGGCCGTCCCGCCTCCCGGTCCGTCCCGGCCGGGGCCGGACCCGCCCCGCACCAGACCACCCAGGCGAAGGAGGAGAGCATGCGCATCACCGGCGACCACACGGCGCTGGCCATCGAAGGCCGCCTCGACGTGCGCACCGCCGCCGACGCGCGGGCCCGGCTGCACCAGGCCGTGGACGGCGGCCTCGGCGACCTCGTGCTCGACCTCGGCCGGCTGGAGTTCTGGGACGCCACCGGCCTCGGCGTGATCATGGGCACCCACCGGCGGGCCGGCCGGATCGGCCGCCGGCTCGTGCTGCGGGCCGTCCCCGCCCAGCTCCAGCGGCTGCTGGTGGCCACCAAGTTGCACCGCATCCTCGCCGTCGACGGCGGGATCCCCGAGGTCCAGGCCTCCTGACGCCCGTTCCGGGGGCGTACGGAGCGGCTCGCGGAACATGCCGCACGCCCGTTCGCGCGCCCCTCGGGCCGCCCTCCTGACCGGGCCGGGCCCGACCGGCGCCTCCGGCCTTCACCTTCCCCGCACCGGGACCGCACTGCACGGCCGGGCCCGGATGTGCGAGAGTCTGCCCGTCAGATGACGGCCGCCCGGGGCCGGCTGCCCACAGCCCGCCCGCGGCCGCGACCGAGACGTGTGCCGGCCGGCGCGGGGCGCCGGCGGCCGAACACGATGCGGAGCAGAACGTGGCACAGCCATCCGGGGAGTTCCGGCAGGAGGCCGCCCGCACCCGCGGCGGCGAACTGGTCTCCGGCGGCCTGCTGGTCGGCGTCGGCGCCCCGGACGGCTCCGAGGCCCGGCCCTGTCCGGAGGAGTGGCGGCCCCGCCCGCGCCGGATCGAACGCAGCGAGCCCGCCCGCGGCCCGGTCGGCGGCGTCGGCCGGGCGGTCGGCCCGCTCGCCCTCGGCGCCGGCCCCACCGACCTGCCGCTGCTCGACCGCGAGGCCGACATCGCCGAACTCCTCGGCCTGCTCGCCGAGGGCCGCTCGATACGCCTGGTCGGCCAGGCCGGCTCGGGCCGCAGCACCCTGCTGTCGGCCGTCGCCGCGGCCGCCGCCGACCTCGCCCCCGGCGGCGTCGTCCAGCTCTGCGGCCACCGCCGCACCGCCGCCGACCTGCTCCAGGACCTCTTCGCGGCCACCCACCACGCCCCCGGCTACCGCCCCGACCCGGGCCAACTGGCCGCCCACCTCGCCGGGGTCGGCGCGGTCGTCGTGATCGACGAGGCCGAGCCCGCCGGGGACGACCTGGAGGAGCTGCTCGCCGCCGCCCCCGGTTGCGCCTTCCTGATCTCGGTCGCCCCCGGCGGCCCGGTGCTGCCCGCCGACTCCCGGCTGCGCGACCACCTCGTCCCCGGCCTCTCCCGGCCCGCCTGTCTGGCCCTCACCGCCCGGCTCGCCGGGCGGCCGCTGGACGTGGCCGAGAAGGCCTGGGCGGTCGACCTCTGGTTCGAGTCCGAGGGCCTGCCGCTGCGCTTCGTCCAGGCCGCCGCGCTGCTGCGCCAGCGGGACGTCTCGGTGGACGCGCTGGTCGCCGCCGAGGAGGACCGGCGGGACGTCTTCGGCGCGGTCGAGGAGCCCGCCCACGACCCCGACCCGGCGATCCGGGAGAACGCGCTGCGGCGCACCGTGCCGCTGCCCTCGGTCGCCGAGACCGCCTCGCCCGCCGTCCGGCTCGCCGAAGGGCTCGGCGAGGCCGCGCAGGCCGTGCTGCGGCTGGCCGTCGCGCTCGGCGGCGAGTGCCCCACCGCGCCGCACCTGCCCGCGCTGATCGACGTCGGCCAGGGCGAGAGCGCGCTGGCCGAACTCGCCGACGCCGGGCTCGCGGTGTCCATCGGCGGGCACCACCGGCTGACCGCCGGGGCGCTCGACCTGCTCGCCCCGCACTGGCCGGCCCGCGGCTGCGTGGACGGCGCCGCCCAGCACTTCGCCTGGTGGGTCGGGCACAGCTCGGTGTCGCTGGCGCAGATCGCCGCCGAGGCCGAGGTGCTGATCGGCGTGCTGCTCGCGGACCGGACGGCGGGGCGGCACGAGGCGGTCGTCCGACTGGCCCGGGCCGCCGCCCCCGCACTGGCGCTGGCGCTGCGCTGGGGCGCCTGGGAGCGGGTCCTCCAGCTCGGCCTGGAGGCGGCCCGGCGGACCGGTTCGACGGTCGACCAGGCCTGGTTCCACCACGAGGCGGGCGTGCTCGCGATCTGCCTGCGGCAGCCCTCCCGGGCGATCGCCGAACTGGAGACCGCCCTGACCCTGCGGGCCACCGCGGGGGAGCCGCGCGGGGTGGCCGCCGCGGGCCGGATGATCGACCTGCTGCGCGCCGACGGCCGTCAGCTGCCGGCCGCCGCGACCCCGGCGGCGTCGGGCCGCGGACCGGTGATCCGGAAGATCGCCGCCCGGGTGCCGGCCGGCCTCAAGGCCCGGGCCCGGGCCGGGCGGCGGCGCAAGGTGGTGGTGGCCTCCGCGGCCCTGCTCACCTTCGGGGTGCTCGGCACGGCGGTGGCGATGAGCCTCGCCGGGCCCGAGGAGCACCAGGGGAAGGACCCGCACGCTCAGCTGGACCAGGTCGGGGACACCGGCAACGCGCCGGTGCCGGCGCCGTCCCCCGACGCCTCCCCGGGCACGGCCGGGACGGGCGGCACCGAGCCGGGTGCCCCGGCGGGGACGGCGGCCGGTACGGAGCCCTCGGCGAGCGGCAGTGCCTCGCACGCGCCGAGCGCCACGCCGTCGAAGCGGTCGAGCGCCTCGCCGGGGGCCACCGGGTCGGCGGCCCCGCAGCAGTCGCAGCAGCCCGGCCCGGGACAGCCGCAGCCGTCGGAGCAGCCGCCGGGGCAGAAGCCCGGCGGGTCGGGCGGGGGCGGCAACGGCGGGGGCAACGGCGGCGGTGGTCAGACCGGCGGCGGCACCGGTGGCGGGAGCGGCAACTCGCCGTCGCCGAGCCAGCCGACCGGCTCGGCGACGCCGACCGCACCCGCGACGACCCCGGCCGTGCCGACCGGTCCGGCCACCCCGTCCCCGACGGGGACGAAGTCCCCGTGACCGGTCAGAACAGCTTGAGCTTGTCGTCGTCGATGCCGCGCAGCTCGTCGTAGTCCAGCACCACGCAGCCGATGCCCCGGTCGGTGGCCAGGACGCGGGCCTGGGGCTTGATCTCCTGTGCGGCGAAGACGCCCTTGACCGGGGCCAACAGCGGGTCCCGGTTGAGGAGTTCGAGGTAGCGGGTGAGCTGTTCGACGCCGTCGATCTCGCCGCGCCGCTTGATCTCGACGGCGACGGTGGCGCCGTCGGCGTCGCGGCAGAGGATGTCGACCGGGCCGATCGCGGTCGGGTACTCGCGGCGGATCAGCGACCAGCCGCTGCCGAGCACCTCCATCCGGTCGGCGAGCAGCTCCTGGAGGTGCGCCTCGACGCCGTCCTTGATCAGGCCGGGGTCCACCCCGAGTTCGTGGGAGGAGTCGTGCAACACCTCCTCCAGCGTGATGATGAGCTTCTCGCCGGCCTTGTTCACCACCGTCCAGACCCCGTCGGCCTCCTTGAGGGCGCACGGCGGGGACATCCAGTTGAGCGGCTTGTAGGCGCGGTCGTCGGCGTGGATGCTGACGCTGCCGTCGGCCTTGACCAGGATGAGCCTGGTGGCGGAGGGCAGATGGGCGGAGAGCCGACCGGCATAGTCGACTGAGCAGCGGGCAATTACGAGACGCACGGTCGACCACGCTAGCCCACCGGGGCCAGTTGATGCGATTCCGAGACGACCGGGTGAAGAAAGCGCGAACCCCGCGAACATGGAGGTTCGGCGGACCCGCCGCCGCTCGCCGCGCTCTGGCGTACGCCCCCCGGGGTCGCTACGGTGTGTGACGCTACGGATGCGGGGTCGCTGTCAACGGGGACGGAGACTTCAGATGAACGATCCGACGGGATCAGGCCAATCTGGTGCACCACGGCGTATTTCCGGAGCAATCCGCAGGAACGACCGGCCTGCTCCGCCGTTGACTGCCACGCTGTTCTGACGCGGTCGGTGTTCAGGACGTCACGTCCCGTGGCGCCGCCGCCTTCGCAACAGGTGCCGGAAACCCCGGTCCGACGGTGTTCCGGACACCTCCTGCGATTTCGCCCACCCTCACTGTGAGCTTGGACTACGCATGACCACCCGGGCGCCGCGCGGGTGGACCGCGAGAGGAGAATCCATGTCGCTCGACGTCTCACCGGCCCTGCTGGAAAAGGCCGAGCGGGGCGAGGTCGACGAGCGGGAATTCGTCGACTGCGTCCGCGTCTCGCTGCCGTACGCCTGGGACCTGATCAGCTCGCTGGTCGCCCAGGCGAAGGTCGACGGTACCGACTTCGCCGACAACCAGGTGCCGCCGCCCAGCGAGCAGGCCCGCGGCCAGCTGCTGCGCGCCCTGGCCAGCGATGCCATCCGGGGCGCCCTGCAGCGCCACTTCGGTGTCCGGCTGGCCTTCCAGAACTGTCACCGGGTGGCGGTGTTCGTGCCGTCGGAGGCCAACGAGGCGCGGTACGACCGCTTCACCTCCGTCCGGGAGCAGCTGCTCAACCAGTCCGAGGAGCTGCGGGACTGCTGATCCGGCCGGAGCCGGCCGCCCCCGTCCCCCGGTGCGGGGGGAGGGGCGGCGGTCCGGGCCGGCGGTCAGCCCAGCTGCGGCAGCACCTCGGAGCCGAGCCGGGCGATGTTGTGCAGGGTCGCCTCGCGGTCGCCGCTGCCCTCCGCGAGCAGGGCGAAGCGGCGGATGCCGGTGCGCTCGGCGGTGGCCAGCAGCCGGTCGGCGCACTGCTTCGGGGTGCCCACCGCGTGCAGGTCGCAGAGCAGTTCGGTGTACTGGTGCGGGTCGCGCATCTTGCGTTCGCGGCCGTCCACGGTGCGGTGGGCGCCGAGCCCGTACTCGAACCAGCCGGGCATCGCGTTCAGCAGGGTGGCCCGGGCGGCCGAGGTGCGGTCGTCCACCTGGGCCACGCCCGCCGCGACGTGCTGGCGGGTCACCCGGCGGAGCTGCTCCTCGCCGCGCCCGGCGGCCAGCCAGGCGGTGCGGTAGAGCTCCAGCATCCGCACCTTGTCCTCGTCGCCGGAGTGCATGCCGAGCAGCATCGGCAGGCCGCGCTCGGCGGCCAGCCGCACCCCGCCCGGGGAGGTGCAGGCGACCACCACCGGCGGGCCGGCCACCGGCCGTCCGGTGCGGTCGCGTTCCTCGGCGAGGCCGTCGGCGTCCTGGCGCTGGCGGGGGAAGCGCACCGGGCCGGTCGGCTCGTCCAGGCCGAGCCAGCTGCCCAGGCCCGGCCGGCGCACCGGCTCGGTGGCCCGCGGCACCACCGCGACCTCGGGGAAGGAGAACTGCGGTCCGTCCGCGCCGACCCGGGAGCCGCGCAGCCAGCGCAGCAGCAGGTCCAGCCGCTCCGGGAAGCCGTTCTCGAAGGCGTCCACGCCGCTGCCGAACACGTCCAGGTCGATCCACGGCCCGCCGCGGCCCACCCCGAGCGTGAAGCGCCCGCCGGAGGTGAGGTGCAGCAGCGCGGCCTGCTCGCCGAGCGCCACCGGGTGGCTGGTGGAGAGCACGCTGACGGCGGTGCCGATGCCGATCCGGCGGGTGCGGCCGAGCAGCAGCGCGGCGAGGGTGGCGGCGTCCGGGCAGACCCCGTACGGGACGAAGTGGTGCTCGGCCAGCCAGACGCTGTCCAGGCCCGCGCGTTCCGCCTCGACGGTGGCCCGGACGGTGCGCTCCAGCACCTCGCCGTGGCTCTGCCCGGGGAACTGCGCGGACAGCAGGAACGCGCCGACCCGTACCGGGGCGGTGTCGGGCGGCAGTGCGCCGGTGCGCTGGGCGGCGGTCAGCGGTTCGCCGGTGACGGCCAGCGGCGGTACGCAGGTGAGCGCCGGACCCGGGGCGGGTGGGCGCACGCCGACGGGTCGGCGGGTCTCGGCGCGCGGGCTGGTCTTGGTCATCCTGGGGGCCTCCTCGGGTGCACGCAGGGTCTGCGGGCCCCGCCTGTCCACTCGTGGGTATCCGATGTCATGTGCCAATGGCACGCGGAACCCCGAATTTCCCCGATGATCGGGTGGATCTCGGCAAAAACCCCGGACGGGTCGGCCGAAGCCGTGATAGGGGCCAATAAAAGGGTTTGACACCCGTAGGCTGGAGCGACTTCGAGCCCCCGGAAGAGAGGCAGTCCGCCGTGCCCCGCCGCAACCGGATCAACAGCGCCGCCGACCGCGAGAACGCCGAACCGGCCGCCGCCCCGCTGGGCGGATCGTTGCGCCGCACCGAGAACTACCAGGGTGACGACTGGGTGGTGCAGACGGTCGCCGGGACGTCGGGACGGTTCTACCGCTGCCCGGGCTGCGACCAGGAGATCCCGCCCGGGGTGGGCCACGTGGTGGCCTGGCCGATGCACGGCGCCGGGGTGGACGACCGGCGGCACTGGCACCGGGCGTGCTGGGGAGCGCGGGAGCGCCGGGCCTCCAACGTGCTGCGGGGCCGCGGCGCTCCGCGCCACTGAGTCCGCCGGGCCGTCACGCGTCCCGGTTCTTGAGCACCAGCGCGCCGCCGATCAGCGCGGCCGCGGTCCAGGCCAGGCAGATCGTGAAGCCCGCCCACGGCCCGTACGGCTGGCCGTTCTGCTCGTACACCAGCAGCATCCGCGAGCCGGCGTAGTCGGGGAAGTAGTGGGCCAGGGTCTTGACCTTCGGCACCGCCGAGAGGATCGGCGAGAGCAGGAAGAAGAACGGCACCAGCACGCCCAGGGCGAGCGTCTGGTTGTGCAGCATGGCGGTGACGCCGGCCGAGAACAGGCAGAGCATCGTCAGGTAGAGCGCGGCGCCGAGCACCGCGCGCAGCACGTTCGGCTCGCCCAGGGCGGTGGAGTGCGGGCCGAGCAGCGCCTGGCCGACGAAGAAGGTGACGAAGGCGGTCACCAGCGAGACCGCCAGGGCCAGCCCGCCCAGCACCGTCGCCTTCCCGGCCAGCAGGGTGCCGCGCTGGGGGACGGCGGCCAGGGTGACCCGGATCATGCCGCTGCTGTACTCGTTGCCGATCGCCAGCACCCCGAAGACGATGATGGCCAGCTCGCCGAGCATGATGCCGGAGAAGGCCGTGCCGGTGGCGTCGAACGGGGTCTCCTCGTGGCGTCTGAACTCGGTGAAGTTGTTGTTGGTGAGCAGGGACAGCAGCGCGCCGATGCCGACGGTGACCACGAAGGCCAGCGCGAGGGTCCAGACGGTGGAGCGGACGCTGCGGATCTTCGTCCACTCGGAGCGCAGGATCGCCGGGAAGGACGTCATCTCAGTTCTCCTCCTGCTGCGCCGCCGCGGTCGGCGCCGCGCCGTCCGTCTGCCAGCCCGCGCCCCAGGTGCCGGGCGCGCCGGCGGCGTCCCGGCCGGGGCCGTCGCCCGCGTGGTACTCCACCGAGTCCGCCGTCATCTGCATGAACGCCTCCTCCAACGAGGCCTGCTGGGGGCTGAGTTCGTGCAGCACCACGCCGTGCGCGGAGACCAGTTCGCCGAGCCGGGCGATGTCGCCGTCGACCACCTCGTAGGAGCCGTCGGGGCCCGGTTCGTGCCGCAGTCCGGCCCCGGCCAGGACGTCGAGCAGGCGCTCGGGCTGCGGGGTGCGCAGCCGGACGGCGGAGCGGGAGTTGCGCCGGATGAACTCCGGCATCGGCAGGTCGGCGAGCAGCCGGCCCCTGCCGATGACCACCAGGTGGTCGGCGGTGACGGCCATCTCGCTCATCAGGTGGGAGGAGACGAAGACGGTCCGGCCCTCGCCGGCCAGGCGCTTCATCAGGTTGCGGATCCAGAGGATGCCCTCCGGGTCGAGGCCGTTGACCGGCTCGTCGAACATGACGATCTCCGGGTCGCCGAGCAGGGCGGAGGCGATGCCCAGGCGCTGGCCCATGCCGAGGGAGAAGCCGCGGGCGCGTTTGCGGGCGACCGGGGTGAGGCCGACCAGGGCGAGCACCTCGTCCACCCGGCCGGCCGGGATCCGGTTGCTCTGGGCGAGCCAGAGCAGGTGGTCGCGGGCGGTGCGGCCGGGGTGGACGGCCTTGGCCTCCAGCAGGGCGCCGATGTACTTGAGCGGCTCGCTGAGTTGCCCGTAGCGCTTGCCGTCGAGGGTGACCCGGCCGCTGGTGGGGCGGTCCAGGTCGAGGATCATGCGCATGGTGGTGGACTTGCCCGCGCCGTTGGGGCCGAGGAAGCCGGTGACCACTCCCTGCGGGACCGAGAAGCTGAGCCGGTCCACCGCGAGCGTCTTGCCGTAACGTTTCGTCAGGTCGTGCAACTCGATCATTGGCGCTCCCTTGCTCTCTGGCAGGCTAGGACAAAGCGGATATCGCGGCCCGCTGAGTGGGCCCGTCGGGCGTGCCGCAATACGGTGGCTGCATGAGTCAGCTCCCCTCCGCAGTGTCCGTCCGCGAGAGCGGTACCGGAACACCCCTCGTGCTGCTGCACGCCTTTCCGTTGAACGCCTCGATGTGGTCCGCCCAGCTGGACGCGCTGCCCGGACTGACCGGGGACGAGGCCCGGGTGCTCGCCCCCGACCAGCGGGGTTTCGGCGGGACCGAGCTGGGCGCCGACGAACCCTCGCTGGACCTCGTCGCCGACGACCTGGCGCTGCTGCTGGACGCGGCCGGGATCGACCGCGCGGTGGTCGGCGGGCTCTCCATGGGCGGCTACGTGGCGCTCGCCTTCGCCCGCCGCCACCCGGACCGGCTGTCCGGCCTGCTGCTGGCCAACACCCGCGCCACCGCGGACCGGGACGCCACCCGGGCCGACCGGGAGCGGATCGCCGCCGCCGTGACCGCCCGGGGCAGCGTCCAGCTGCTGCTGGACGAGCGGGTCGCGGCCGGGCAGCTCGGGCCCGACTCCCAGCACCTGGTGGAGCGGGTGCAGGCGATGGTGGCCGCCGCGCCGCCCGCCTCCGTCGCCTGGGCCCAGCGGGCCATGGCGGCCCGTCCTGACTCCCTGGAGGTGCTGGCCGGGCTCCGGGTGCCGGTGACGTTCCTCGCGGGCGCCCTGGACGCCCTGGTGGCGCCCGAGGAGGCCGAACTGATGCACCGGGCCCGCCCGGACGCCGAGCTGACCGTCGTCCCCGGGGTGGGCCACCTGAGCGCCCTGGAGTCCCCGGGCGCGTTCGACGCGGCCGCGCGCCGGCTGCTCGCCCGGGCGGCCGCCGGATGAGCCCGGACGAGCAGGGCTGGGACTTCTCCGCGCTGGAGGTCACCGGCCGGATGCCGGTGACCAACCGCGGCGAGGGGCTGGTGGAGCTGACCCTGGAGCCGCTGGGCGAGGACTACTGGTTGCGCCCCGGCGAGACCTTCATCGTCACCTCGTACGGCGACTACGGGTCCGGGCACCCCTTCGAGGTGCAGTACTGGCCCGACTCGGTGTCGGTCTGGTGCACCTCCTGGTACGGCACCGTGTCGGACGACGAGGGCAACCAGCTCAGCAGCGGGTACCAGCGGCCGGACGGGGCCTACCCCCGGTAAATGCCCCCGAGGTGGTGACAGCCGCACGCGCGACAGGCCCTCACCCGGGCGGGTGAGGGCCTGTCGTACGACCGCGTCGGCGGCTGTGCCGGCGACTGAGTCAGCGGCTGCGTCAGCGCGACTGCTGGGCGGGCACGCCCATGGTGTCGTCGTTCGGCAGCGAGGCGGCGGCCACGGCCGCGCCGGTCAGCGTCGCCAGCATCTCGCGGACGTTGGTCAGCTGGGCGTTGATGCTGTCGCGACGGTTGGTCAGCGCCGCCAGCTCGCGCTCCGATTCGCTGCGGATGCGGTCCGCCTTGGCGTTGGCGTCCGCCACGATGTCCTCGGACTGGCGCTGGGCCGTCTCGACGGTCTGGCGGGCCCGGCGCTCGGCGTCGGTGCGCAGCTTCTCGGCCTCCAGGCGCAGCTGCTCGGCCCGGTGCTCGATCTCGGCCAGGCGCTTCTCGGCCTTGGCCTGACGGGCGGCCAGGTCGCGCTCGGACTGCTCGCGGCGCTTGGCCAGGTTCGTCTCGAACTCCAGCGCGGCCTGGGCGGCCTTGGTGCGGGTCTCCTCGAAGAGGGCGTCCGCCTCCTCACGCTTGTTCTGGGCGTCCTTGTTGGCCTCGGCGCGCAGCTGGGCGGAGTCGCTCTTCGCCTTGTCGACGATCCGCAGCCCCTCGTCCTCCGCCTTGGCCTTGCGGTCCTTGGCGTAGTTCTCGGCCTCGGTGCGGACCTGCTGGGCGGCGGCCTCGGCCAGCTCGCGGTGCTGCTCGGAAGCGCGGTGCGCCTCGTCGCGCAGGTCCTTGGCCTCCTCCTCGGCGAGCCGCAGGATCTTCTCGACCCGGGCGCCGAGACCGGCGTAGGAGGGCTCCTGCTCGGCGACCGCCGCCTGGGCGGTCTGGGTTTCGAGGTGGAGCTCCTCGATGCGCTTCTCCAGTGCACTGATCCGGGTCAAGGCACTGTCACGGTCGGCCACCAGCTTGGTGATCCGCTCGTCGACCTGGGCGCGCTCGTACCCACGGCGTACCAGGTCGAAGCCGTGAGGGGAGTGACTGTCGCTCATGGGACTCTGGGCTTCCTGTCGTCAAACCGCTGAGGTGGTTGAGGGAATCCTGACACGGTACCGGAGTGTCGACGGCGAAATGCCGTTGTCTCACGGACAATGACCGTCAATGTCCGCTCAATCGGGTGGTGCGTTCTTGGAACGATTGCCACCCGACCGGGGGGAGCCAACTCCGGCACCGGCCTTGGCGCCCCCGTCCTTCTTGGTGTTGCTTCCCCCGTTGACCTGGGCGACCGGTGTCGGTGCCTCGAACGCCTCCAGCGCCGAGAGCACGTCCTGGACCCTGGAGATCTCGGTGTTGATGTCCTTGCGGCGGCGCACCAGTTCGTCCAGCTCGCGCCGGCCCTCGCCGGTGACCCGCTCGGCCTCGGCCTTCGCCTCGGCGATCAGCCGCTCGGCCTCCGCCTTCGCCAGCTCGATCTGCTCGTCCGCGGTGCGGTCGGCGTCGCGCAGCCGCTTCTCCGCCTCGGCGGCCGCGCCGTCGAGGCGCTCCTCGGCCTCCGTCTCGGCCGCGCGCAGCTTCGCCTCGGACTTCTCGATCAGCGACTCGGCCCGGTCGGTGGAGTTGGCGAGCTTGGTCTCCGCCTCCTTGAGCAGGCCCTCGGCCTTGCGGACGGCGGACAGCCGGACCTTGCTGGCCTCCGCGGAGGCCTCCGAGGTGAGCTCGGACGCCCGGTCCTCGGCGGCCGCGACCAGGGCGGCGGCGCGGTCCTCGGCCTCGGCGACGGTGGCCACCGCCTGCTCCTCGGCCTCGGTCAGCTGCTCCTGGGCGGCCGTCACCAGCGCGTCCACCCGCTCGCCGGCCGACTTCATGGCCGCCGCGTTCTCCTTGCGGGCCCGCTCGTGCAGCGCCTCCACCTCGGCGTCGGTGCGCTCGCGCAGCTCCTCGGCGCGCTCGCGGATCGCGGTGGCGTCCCGGCGGGCCTCGGCGAGCAGCACGTCGGCGTCGGAGCGGCCCTTCTCGACCTCGGCCTGACCGGCCGCCTCGCCGGCCGCGACCAGCCGGTCGGCCTCCTTGCGGGCGGCCGCGACCATCGCGTCCGCCTGCTCCTCGGCGGCGGCCGTGGTGGCCAGCGCGGTGGTCTGGGCGTCCTCGCCGAGCGACTCGGCGTCGGCGAAGGCCTTCTCCAGCACGGACTTGGCGCGGTCCCGGGTGGCCTTGTCGAACTGCTCGGCGGCCTCCCGGGTCTGCGCGTCGTAGGCGTCGGCGCGGGCGTGGGTGGAGGCGTCGTACTCGTCGGCCAGGGTGCGGGTGGCGAGCGCGTACTCCTCGGCCTCGGCGCGCAGCCCGGCGGCCAGCTCCTCGGCGTCGGCGATCGCCCGCCGGCCCTGGGCGTCGGCCTCGGCGACCGTACGGACGGCCTGCGCCTCGGAGTCGGCGCGCAGCTGCTCGGCGGCCTCCTGGGCGGCCCGCAGTTCGGCGTCGGCCTCGGCGCGCAGCTGCTCGTCGTAGGCCTGGGCCTCGGCCCGCTGCCGGCCGAGCTCGGCCTCGGCGGCCTCGCGCTCGGCGGTGAGCTCCAGCTCGGTCCGCTCGCGCAGGGCGGTGGTCTCGGCCTCGGTCCGGGCGCGCAGCTCGGCCGTTTCGAGGTCGGCGAGCTCGCGCTGCTCGGCGGTCTCGCGGTCGGCGAGCTCGCGCACCTCGACGGCGTACCGGTCGGCGGCCTCGCGCTGCTCGGCGGTCTCGCGGTCGGCGAGCTCGCGCACCTCGGCGGCGTACCGGTCGGCGGCCTCGCGCTGCTCGGCGGTCTCGCGGTCGGCGAGCTCGCGCACCTCGGCGGCGTCCTGCTCGGCCCGCTCGCGGGTGTCCGCGGCGTCCTGCTCGGCGGTGGCCCGCAGCGCGGCGATCTGCTCGGCGGCGGCCTCGTGCAGGCCGGCCACCGACTGGCGGACCTCGGCGGCCTCGTCCTCGGCGGTGGAGACCAGCTCGGCGCCCTCGGCCCGGGCGGCGGCCACCACGTCCTGGCCGTCGGCGCGCGCCTGCTCCAGCTCGGCGGCGGCCTCGGCGCGGATGGCGTCGGCGGTGGCGCGGGCCTCGGACAGCTCCCGGCCGGCCTCGGCCCGGACGGTCTCGGCCTGCTCGTCGGCCAGCGCCAGTTCGGCGGCGGCCTTCTCGCGGGTGGCCTTGGCGTCCTGGGCGGCCTCGGCCCGGCGCTGCTCGGCGGCGGCGCCGGCCTGCTCCAGCAGCTCGTCGGCCTCGGTGCGGTGGTCGGCGGCGTACTGCTCGGCCTCGGTGCGCAGGTCGGTGGCGTGCTGTTCGGCTTCGGTGCGGACGCGGTCGGCGTAGGCCC